>NZ_JBXAHJ010000015.1:0-65230 GCF_058794995.1 Pseudomonas sp. GW823-FHT06E10
CTTTCGTTCATGGAACCTCCAAGTTGGCGAAATCATATCGCCCTTAAGAGGTGTCCGGAATTATTAGGCCAGTTCAGGCTCGCTCCTACAGGGGGTCGGGTTTCAGGCGAGGGCTTTGAGGGTGGCGTCGATCTGCTGCAACACCTCGGCCTCGCCCTTCTCGCCCCAGTACAACGTGATCATTTGCTTGTCCGCCTCGACTTTGTAGACGTTGGCCGGCAATTTTTCGAAATGATCGAGCAGTGCCCTGTCTTCACAGATTTCCTGCCATTGATTGACCCAGACACCCGGTGATTTTTGCCAGTAACTCCAGCACGCCGGCTGATTGCCACGTCGAGGACGATGGTACTGGGCGCAGGGGCTCGGCGGCTCCTGGCTGAGCCAGTGCGGCCACTCCTGAGGCGCCAATTGCATGGCCAGCCCGATGCGCCGAGCCTCCATCCGCAAGGCGATGCGCCCGCTCTGAACTCGCGACGGCCGCAACCATGCCAGCGGACTCAGCACCACCAGCAGGATTGACACCACTATCCAGACCGTCATATCTGTACTCCCGAATTTGAATGAGCCCATTGTGTCACTTTGGAACCAATGCGCTTGAAACCAGCCATACTTACCAATATTGCATCCCTCAGGAGGAGCACCTCATGCCCTACAACCATATTCTGGTCGCTGTAGATCTGACCGAAGAGTGCGACCCTGTGATTCACCGCGCTCGCGAACTGTCGGTGAGCAACGGTGCGAAATTGTCGCTGGTGCACATTGTCGAGCCGATGGCGATGGCCTTCGGCGGCGACGTGCCGATGGACCTGTCACAACTGCAACAGCAGCAGTTCGATCAGGCCAAGGAGCGCCTTGACCGCTTGATCCTGAAATACCCGGAGCTCTCCAGGGAATACAGCCACCTGACCTACGGACAGCCACGCCAGGAGATCCACCACCTGGCCAAGGAGCAAACCTGCGACCTGATCGTGGTGGGCAGCCATGGCCGGCATGGTCTGGCACTGTTGCTGGGCTCCACCGCCAATGACGTGCTGCATGGCGCGCCTTGTGATGTGCTGGCGGTGCGTCTGCAAAACAAAAGCTGACAACACACCCTTGTAGGAGCGAGCCTGCTCGCGATGGTCGTCAACGATGACACGGGAAGCCTGACACCCCGCGGCGCTCTCAAGTTCATCGCGAGCAAGCTCGCTCCTACAGGGGGATTGCATTTCATATGAAAAGCCCGGCGTTCATCACTGAACGCCGGGCTTTTTTTGTTACCGGGTCAATCAGGCATCCAGCTCGGCCCAACGCTCGACCATGATGTCGAGTTCAGCCTGCAACTGCTCCAATTGAGCAATCACCGCAGCCGTTTCGGCCGCCGGACGCTGATAGAAGCCGGCATCCGCCA
This sequence comes from Pseudomonas sp. GW823-FHT06E10, assembly GCF_058794995.1. Taxonomy (NCBI): domain Bacteria; kingdom Pseudomonadati; phylum Pseudomonadota; class Gammaproteobacteria; order Pseudomonadales; family Pseudomonadaceae; genus Pseudomonas; species Pseudomonas sp. GW823-FHT06E10. The sequence goes on from NZ_JBXAHJ010000015.1 coordinate 1,391, forward strand.
TCTGTGCTTCAACGGCGGCAATCTGCTGCTCCATGGCCTCGATCTGCCCCGGCAACGCTTCCAGTTCGCGCTGCAATTTGTAGCTTAGCTTTTTCTTCGCCACTGGCGCTTCGACGGCTGCAGCAACCGGCGCAGGCTCGGCCTTCACCACCGCGGAGTTCAGGTCGGCCTTGCCGGACTTGCTCTCGGTCACACCCAGCAGACGCGGCGAGCCGCCCTGGCGCAGCCAGTCCTGGTAACCACCGACGTACTCGCGAACCTTGCCTTCACCTTCGAAGACCAGGGTACTGGTGACCACGTTGTCGAGGAATGCCCGGTCGTGGCTGACCATCAGTACGGTGCCGTTGAAGGTGAGCAAGACCTCTTCCAGCAGTTCGAGGGTTTCGACGTCGAGGTCGTTGGTCGGTTCGTCGAGTACCAGCAGGTTCGCCGGCTTGCTGAACAGCTTGGCCAGCAACAGACGGGCACGCTCACCACCCGACAGCGCCTTGACTGGCGTGCGAGCACGCTGCGGGCTGAACAGGAAGTCGCCGAGGTAGCTCAGCACGTGGCGGCTCTGGCCATCGATATCGATGAAGTCGCGACCTTCGGCCACGTTGTCGATCACGGTTTTTTCCAGATCCAGCTGATGGCGCAACTGGTCGAAGTAGGCGACATCGATCCTGGTGCCCTCTTCCACTTTGCCGCTGGTCGGCTGCAAGCCGCTGAGCATCAGTTTCAGCAGGGTGGTCTTGCCGGTACCGTTGGCGCCGAGCAGACCGATACGGTCGCCGCGCTGCAGCACCATGGAGAAATCCTTGATCAGGAACGGACCGTCCGGGTGAGCGAAACTCACGTTATCGAGGACCATTACCTGCTTGCCGGACTTGTCGGCGGTTTCCAGCTGGATATTGGCCTTGCCGGTACGCTCACGGCGCTCGCTGCGTTCGACACGCAAGGCTTTGAGCGCACGTACGCGGCCTTCGTTACGGGTGCGACGGGCCTTGATGCCCTGGCGAATCCACACTTCTTCCTGGGCCAGGCGCTTGTCGAACAGCGCGTTGGCGGTCTCCTCGGCCGCCAGTGCGGCTTCCTTGTGCACGAGGAAACTGGCGTAGTCGCCGTTCCAGTCGATCAGGCCGCCGCGATCCAGTTCGAGGATGCGGGTTGCCAGGTTCTGCAGGAAAGAACGGTCGTGCGTGATGAACAGCACGGCGCCCTGGAAATCCTTCAGCGCTTCTTCAAGCCAGGCGATGGCACCGATGTCCAGATGGTTGGTCGGTTCGTCGAGCAGCAGCAGGTCCGGCTCGGACACCAGGGCCTGGGCCAGCAGGACGCGACGACGCCAGCCGCCGGACAACTCGGCGAGGGTCTTGTCGGCCGGCAGTTGCAGGCGGCTCAAGGTGCTGTCGACGAGGGTCTGCAAGCGCCAGCCATCGCGGGCTTCGAGGTCGTGCTGGACGTGCATCAGCTTGTCCAGATCGGCGTCAGTGACGATGTTCTGGCTCAGGTGGTGATATTCGGCGAGCAAGGCGCCAACGCCGTCGAGGCCTTCGGCCACCACGTCGAACACTGTCCGCTCGTCGGCCACCGGCAATTCTTGCGGCAATTCGCCGATCTTGAGCCCGGGTGCGCGCCAAACGGAGCCGTCATCGGGCTTCTGGTCGCCCTTGACGAGCTTCATCATGCTGGACTTGCCAGTGCCGTTGCGGCCGATGATGCACACCCGCTCACCACGGGCGATCTGCCAGGACACCTTGTCCAACAACGGCATAGCGCCGAAAGCAAGGGACACATCGCTGAATTTGAGCAGGGTCATGAGCTTCTCCAAAAACCGGGCGCGCATTCTACCTGACTTGAGGCTTCAGAAGGCCGGCAATTTCACTCTCGTAGCACTCTGCATGACAAATGTTGCGAACTGATGCGGGAAGACCCGCAAAGCTTTCACCGGCTGCTGGCAAAAGGCTAAGCTACAGACAATTCAGCGCGGGCCTGGCCCGCGCTTGTCATGATTTTTCTCTGCCCGGACGTCTCATGCGCAGTCGCCTTTTCAATCTTTTATCTGCTTTTTTACTGTCTGCCGCTGCCGTTCAATCCGCCCAGGCGGTGGACCTGTCCACCCAACGCCAGTATTACGATGAAGCCAAGCGCGCCCTGGCCAAGGGCGATAGCGGCCCGTATTTCCGTTACAGCCAGGCCCTCGCCGATTATCCGCTGGAACCCTACCTGGCGTACGACGAGCTGACCGCGCGCCTGAAAACCGCGAGCAACGCCGAAATCGAGAAATTCCTCGCCGAACACGGCGACCTGCCCCAGGCCAACTGGATGAAGTTGCGTTGGTTGCGCTGGCTGGCGGAACGGGGCGACTGGGCGACCTTCGTCAAGTACTACGACCCGAAAATGAACTTCACCGAACTGGACTGCCTGAATGCGCAGTACCAGATCAGCCACAACCTCAAAGCCGAAGGTTACGCCAACACTGAAAAGCTCTGGCTGACCGGTAAATCCCAGCCCGAAGCCTGCGATGCCCTGTTCGGCATGTGGGCCGCCGATGGCCAGTTGACCGAGCAAAAACGCTGGGAACGCGCCAAACTCGCCGCCCAGGCGCGCAACTATCCCCTGGCCAACAGCCTGATCAACGGCATGACCACCCTCGCCCCTCGCGGCCGCTTGCTGGTGGACGTGGCGCAGAAACCGGAACTGCTCAACCAGCCGTCACGCTTTACCCCGGCCGATGAAGCCATGTCCGATGTGGTCAGCCTCGGCCTGCGCCGCCTGGCTCGTCAGGACCCGGACAGGGCCATGAATCTGCTCGACGGTTACGCCAGCAGCATGCATTTCTCCCGGGATGAAAAAGTGGCGATCGCCCGGGAAATCGGGCTGACCCTCGCCAAACGTTTCGACAGTCGAGCCCTGGACGTCATGACCAAATACGATCCGGAACTGCGCGACAACACGGTTTCCGAATGGCGCTTGCGCCTGCTCCTGCGCCTGGCGCGCTGGGACGATGCCTATCAGTTGACCCGCCGCCTGCCCCAGGACCTGGCCACCACCAACCGCTGGCGTTACTGGCAGGCCCGCACCCTGGAGCTGGCGCAACCGCAGAACCCGGAAGCCCAGACCCTGTATCGAAGCGTGGCTCGTGAGCGCGACTTTTATGGGTTCCTCGCGGCGGATCGCTCGCAGTCACCCTATTCGCTGAATAACAAGCCGCTGGTGATGAGCCAGGCGCTGATCAACAAAGTGCGCAACACCCCCGGCATACGTCGCGCCCTGGAGTTCCACGCTCGCGGGCAAATCGTCGACGGGCGCCGCGAGTGGTACCACGTCAGCCGTCACTTCAGCCGCGACGAAATGGTCGCCCAGGCCAAACTGGCCTACGACCTGAAATGGTACTTCCCGGCCATTCGCACCATCAGCCAGGCGCAGTACTGGGACGATCTGGATATCCGTTTCCCGATGGCCCACCGCAACACGCTGGTGCGTGAAGCGAAGAATCGCGGCCTGCATCCGAGCTGGGCGTTTGCCATCACTCGCCAGGAAAGCGCCTTCATGGAAGATGCCCGCTCCGGGGTCGGCGCCTCGGGCCTGATGCAACTGATGCCCGCCACCGCCAAGGAAACCGCACGCAAGTTCAGCATTCCCTATAGCTCGCCACAGCAACTGTTCAACCCGGACAAGAACATCCAGCTCGGCGCCGCATACCTGAGCCAGGTGCACAGCCAGTTCAACGGCAACCGCGTCCTCGCCTCCGCCGCCTACAACGCCGGCCCGGGCCGAGTGCGCCAATGGCTGCGCGGTGCGGACCACCTGAGTTTCGACGTGTGGGTGGAAAGCATTCCGTTCGACGAAACCCGCCAGTACGTGCAAAACGTGCTGTCGTATTCGGTGATCTATGGCGAGAAGCTCAACTCGCCGCAGCCAATCGTGGATTGGCATGAGCGGTATTTCGACGATCAATGATCACTGCAGGAGCGAGCCTGCTCGCGATGGACATTAGAGTGCCGCTGGGTGTCAGGCATCCCGCGTCATCGTTGACGACCATCGCGAGCGGGCTCGCTCCTACAAGAGTTCCCCAGCGTTAATCAATCCATCACTGAACTGCAACGCCGCCAACCGCGCATACAACGCATTGCTGGCAATCAGCTCCAGATGCGTGCCCACCGCCACCAGTTTCCCCTGGTCCATCACCGCAATCCGGTCGGCGTTTTTCACCGTGGCCAGGCGATGGGCGATCACCAGGGTGGTCCGGTTTTTCATCAGTGTCGGCAGCGCCTGCTGGATCAGGTGTTCGCTTTGGGCGTCGAGGGCGCTGGTGGCTTCGTCCAGGAGCAGGATCGGCGCATCCACCAGCAACGCACGGGCAATGGCCAGGCGTTGGCGCTGGCCGCCGGACAAGCCGAGGCCACCGTCCCCCAGATGAGTCTGGTAACCATTGGGCATGGCTTCGATAAAGTCATGGGCGTAAGCGATTTTTGCCGCTTCCTGTACCTCGGCCAACGTCGCGTGCGGATTGCCGTAGCGAATGTTTTCTTCAATGCTGCCGAAAAACAGCGCCGGGGTTTGCGACACCAGGGCAAAACAGCGACGCAGGTCCAGCGGGTCGAGTTGAGTCAACGGCACGCCATCGAGCAGGATGCGCCCCTCGGCCGGGTCGTAAAAACGCAGCAGCAAGTCATACACCGTGGATTTTCCGGCCCCCGATGGCCCGACCAGCGCCAGCGTCTCACCGGCATTGACGGTCAGGCTCAACCCGTCGACAGCATAATTTTCCGGCCGCGACGGGTAGGAAAAACGCACATTGTGCAGTTGTAGTTGGCCATTGACCCGCTCCGGCAGCTTCACCGCGTCCGCCACCGGCGGCAGGATGATGTTTTCCGAACGCAGCAACTCGGCAATCCGCTCGGCCGCGCCGGCTGCCCGCTGCAACTCGCCAATCACTTCGCTCAACGTACCGAACGCGCTGCCGACAATCAGGCTGTAGAACACGAACGCCGCCAGCTCGCCAGCGGAAATTCGCCCGGCGATGACGTCCATGCCACCAACCCAGAGCATCACCCCGACCGCACCCAAGACCAACACGATCACCAGGGTAATCAGCCAGGCCCGCTGGAAGATGCGTTTGCGCGCGGTGTTGAACGCCTCTTCCACCGTCACGGCAAACCGTCGCTCGTCCTGGGCCTGATGGTTGTAGGCCTGCACGGTCTTGATCTGCCCCAGGGTTTCGGACACATAACTGCCGATATCGGCAATCCGGTCCTGACTCAGGCGTGAGAGGTTACGCACCCGGCGTCCGAAGATCAGGATCGGCGCGATCACCAGGGGCAAGGCAACCACCACGATGCTGGTGAGTTTGGGGTTAGTGATGAACAGCAGGACGATCCCACCGATCACCATCAGCAAATTGCGCAGGAACAATGACAGCGAAGAACCGATGACCGATTGCAGCAGCGTGGTGTCGGCGGTCAGGCGGGACTGGATTTCCGAGCTGCGATTGTCTTCGTAAAACCCCGGGTGCAGGTAAATCAGATGATTGAACACGTTGCGGCGGATATCGGCGACGCAGCGTTCGCCGATCCACGACACAAGGTAAAACCGTGCAAAGGTTCCGATCGCCAATCCCGCCACCAGTAACATGAACAGACCGATGGACTGATTGAGCAGATGCGGTGACTGGGTCATGAACCCCTCGTCCACCAGCAGGCGGATGCCTTGCCCCATGGACAAGGTGATGCCAGCGGTGACGATCAGCGCCAGCAAGGCGCCAAAGGCCTGCCAGCGATATGGCGCGATGAAGCGACTGGCCAGGCGAATGGCACGGCGGTGACGGGCAGAGAGCATCGTAATCATCCTGGACAAGGCAATCATTAGGGTCAGCCTATACCGCTCAATGGGGTGGCTTGCTGCAAATCACAATGAGTCGGGTTAATTATGTCCGCCAACACTAGAGGCTAGACGCTATTGGTCTAAAGTTCGGGTAGCCACGTGGTGGCATTTCTGGTGGACTGGTTCTGCCCCCCAGGAAAGATCGCAGGGAGTTGTCATAGCCCGGTCACCTGGCGGTTCTACAGTAAGCACACAACCTGATGAGGAGACAGGCCATGTCCTTGCAACACAGCAGCGATGACAAGATTCAAGTGATCCGCACGCAACCAGACCAGTCTCTGGGTTGCTCGATTATTGACGAGCAGGGTCGCGAAGTACCGATCACTGAAGAAATGATCCAGAAAGCTTGCAGCGAACTGGATAAGCGATTGGTCAAACCTGCCAAACAAAAGTGATGTAGCCACCGTCTTCTTGACCCGGCCCATTGTTGGCCGGGTTTTTTATTGCCGGCAAAAAAGACAATTACCCCCTCTCTGTAGGAGCGAGCCCTGCTCGCGATGAACCTGAGAGCACCACGGGGTGTCAGGTTTCCCGCGTCATCGTTGACGACCATCGCGAGCAGGGCTCGCTCCTACAGGGGATTTGTGGTGCATGAAGATCCTGTGTGGGAGCGGGCTTGCTCGCGAAGGGGCCACCGCGGTCTATCAGATTGTCGTTGCCCCCAACGCCGCCACAATCCTCTGCAACTCAGGCGCATCCCCCTCGATCCGCACCTGCAATCCGTCGATCTCTCGACGCGAAGGATAATTCTTGCGCAACGCATCAAATGCCGCTCGCTGTTCGCTGACACTGCCGACAAGGCTGCGACGGAAGTCCGCATCGTCACGTCGCGGGTCATACACGCCACGGCACAGCATCGCCAACGCCCAGGCCGGGTCACTTTGCGCATTGAGGGTCACGTGCGACAGCCACGGCGCCGGCAGCAAATCGCCCAGGCTGACCCGGGCTGGCTGCCCAAGGAAATCGCAATAGGCCTGATAAATCTGCGCGGTGCCCCGCTGCTTGCCGTCGAGGCTGTAGCCGGCAATGTGTGGCGTTGCCAGCACGCAGAGTTCGGCCAGCGCCACGTCGACTTCAGGCTCGCCTTCCCAGACATCGAGCACCGCTTGCAGGTCTTCGCGCTCCAGCAGCACGTCGCGCAGTGCTGCATTGTTGACCACCGGCCCGCGACTGGCATTAATCAGCCAGGTGCCGGACCTGAGCTGGTTCAGGTGTTTTTCATCGAACAAATGCCAGGTCGATTGCTGACCCTGTTTAGTCAATGGCGTGTGCAGACTGATGACGTCGCACTCGTCGATGATCTGCTCGAGGCTGACGTAGTCTCCACCTTCCGCAGTTTGCCGTGGCGGATCGCACACCAGCACCTTCCAGCCCAGGCCTTGCAATACCTTGACCAGGCGTCCACCCACTTCGCCGGCACCGACCACGCCGTAGGTACGCCGGGTCAGGTCGACACCCTCGATTTCGGCCAGGGTCAGCAGACTGCCGAGCACATAGTCGACCACACCACGGGCATTGCAGCCCGGCGCGCTGGACCAGGTGATACCGGCCTGCTGAAAGTAATTCAGGTCCAGATGATCGGTGCCGATGGTGCACGTACCGACAAAGCGCACCTTGCTGCCCTCGAGCAGCGCGCGATTGACGTTGGTCACCGAGCGCACCAACAGCACATCGGCCTGCTCGACCGTGGCACGGTCGATGGCGCGACCCGGTACCCGGCGGATTTCACCGAAGCCTTCGAAGAAGGCATCGAGCAGAGGGATATTTTCGTCGGCAACAATCAGCATGGCAGGCTCCTTTGGCGGGTTGGCAGTGTAGGCGCAGAATTCATCTCTGTGTAGGAGCGAGCATGCTCGCCATGGGCGTTAACGATAACGAGGGCTGCCTGAATGAACGCGGCGCCCTCACATTCATCGCGAGCGAGCTCGCTCCTACAGAGAGAGCGGAGCGATTACAAATACCCAACACAGTCTTTTCCTGACCGAAGCGTCAACGCGTAGAATGCGCAGCCCTGCGCATCAAAACCTCTGGACGCTTCGCTTGTGAATTCCGTGACTGACACTACCGCCGCCCCACGCACGACCCCGGTTCGCCTGGAACTCAAGGGCCTGCTCGGCCTGGCCCTGCCGATCATGATCGCGCAACTGGCCACCACGGCCATGGGCTTCGTCGATGCGGTGATGGCCGGCCGCGTCAGCCCGCGGGACCTGGCATCGGTGGCCCTGGGCAATTCGATCTGGATTCCGGTCTACCTGTTGATGTCCGGCGTCCTGCTGGCAACCACACCCAAGGTCGCGCAACGCTTTGGCGCCGGGCAGTTTGACGAAATCGGCCCGCTGGTCCGCCAGGCGCTGTGGCTCGCATTGTGTGTCGGGTTGATCGGCAGCGGCCTGTTGCTCGGCGCCGAGCCGATCCTGCATTGGATGAAAGTCGATCCGCAATTGATCGAGCCGAGCATGGGTTACCTGCACGGAATCGCCTTCGGCTTGCCGGGCATGGCGTTCTATTACGTGCTGCGCTGCTACAGCGATGGCATGGGTCGGACCCGTCCGAGCATGGTCATCGGCTTGTGCGGCCTACTGCTGAACATCCCGCTGAACTACACGTTGATCTATGGCCATTTCGGCGCACCGGCCCTGGGCGGCGTCGGTTGCGGCTGGGCCAGCGGCATCGTGATGTGGTTCATGGCGTTGAGCATGGCCGGCTGGACCTTCTGGGCCCCGTTCTATGCCCGCACCCGTGTGCTGGTGCACTTCGACCGGCCGAAATGGGCCGTGATCAAGCGCCTGGTCAGCATTGGCCTGCCGATCGGTATCGCCGTCTTCGCCGAGTCCAGCATCTTCGCGGTCATCGCCCTGTTGATCGGCAGTCTCGGCTCCACCGTGGTGGCAGGGCATCAAATCGCCCTGAATATCAGCTCGTTGCTGTTCATGATTCCTTACTCGCTGGGCATGGCGGTGACCGTGCGGGTCGGCCAGGCACTGGGGGCCGGCAATCCTTGGCAGGCGCGCTTCGCGGCGAAGGTCGGGCTAGGCGCGGCACTGGTGTTCGCGGCGTTCTCGGCGGCACTGATCCTGCTCCTGCGCGAACCTATCGCCTCGATCTACACGCCTGACAAGGCCGTGATCCAGATTGCGTCGATGTTGATTGTGTATGCCGCGCTGTATCAGTTTTCCGATGCCATCCAGGTGATCTGCGCCGGCGCGCTGCGTGGGTACCAGGACACCCGGGTGACGATGATCCTGACCTTGTTCGCCTATTGGGGCATCGGCCTGCCGGTCGGCTACGTGCTGGGACTGACCGATTGGTTCGGTCCGGCCAGCGGCCCGAGCGGGCTGTGGGAAGGGTTGATTGCCGGTTTGAGCTGTGCGGCGCTGATGCTGTCGATCCGACTGACGCTCAGTGCGCGCCGGCGGATTCGTAACAGCCAGGGTTGATCGCCACAACCCTGTAGGAGCGAGCTTGCTCGCGAAGGTCGTGAACGATAACGCGCGAAAACCAGATGCCCAACGGCGCCTTCGTTATTTTCGCGAGCAAGCTCGTTCCTACAGGGGGGTTGTTGGTTAAACAGACTTCTTGCGAATCCAGTAGAGGTAGGTGCCCTCATCTTCGTGCTGTGCCACCAGTTCATGGTCGAGAAACACACAGAACTTGGGAATATCGCGACGGGTCGACGGGTCAGTGGCGATCACCTTGAGCAGGCCGCCGGGCACCAGATCACGGATGTGCTGGTGCAGCATCATCACCGGCTCGGGGCAATTGAGGCCGGTGGCGTCGAGGGTGCCGTCTACCGGCGTATCAAGCATTTCACTCATGATTCACTCCTGAAACTGGCCGGCATTGTCGCGCATTGCCGGGTGTAACGTCATCTGTGGCATTACGCCGCCCCCTTGTAGGAGCGAGCCTGCTCGCGATGATCGTCAACGATGACGCGGGGACCTGACACCCCGTGGTGCTCTCAGGTCCATCGCGAGCAGGCTCGCTCCTACAGGGGATTGCGGTGTTTCAGCGGGACTTGGGTTTCTTCACGTCCAGTCGACGCAAATGGCAGGTCACTTCCTCGCGGTCGTGGTACAGCTGCTTGCAGCCAATCTCGACCTTGATACCCCGGGCCTTGAAGCCATCGGCAATGCGCTCGAGCAAACGCTTCACTTCGGCATAGCGCTGTTTCATCGGCAGCTTGAGATTGACCACCGCCTCGCGGCAATGGCCGTCGCCGATCCACTCTTCCAGCATCGCGGCATTGCGCGCCGGCTTCTCGACGATGTCGCAGACCATCCAGTCCACCGGCTGCTTGGGCTTGAAGGTGAAACCGTCGGCCATCAGATGTTGCACCAGACCGGTGTCCATCAGGCTTTCGGCCATCGGGCCGTTGTCGATGGCGGTCACCAGCATGCCACGGTTGACCAGTTGCCAGGTCCAGCCACCAGGGGCGGCCCCCAAGTCAACGCCGGTCATGTCACCATGCAGGCGCTCGTCCCACTGGTCGCGCGGGATGAAGTGGTGCCAGGCCTCTTCCAGCTTGAGGGTCGAGCGGCTCGGCGCCTCGCGGGGGAACTTCAAACGGGGAATGCCCATCGGCCACATCGCCGAGTTGTTCGACTCCGCCAGGCCCATGAACACTTCACGACCGCTCTTGAACGTCAGCAGCAAACGCGGCTTGTGGGCATCTTCCACCAGCTTGCCGGCCGCCATCAGCGCCTTGCGCAGGTGCACTTCGAATTTCTTGCAGAAGTTCGACAGTTCCTTGCCGTCGTTGGTGTCGACCATTTCCAGCCACAGGCTGCCGCACAGCGGAAAGTCCGCCATGTGGGCGAGGATCACACTGATGCGGTCGGTTTCCGGCAGATCGATGAAAATCCCCCGGGCCCATTGGCGCGGGAAGATCAGCTCGGCAAAACGCTGCCCGCGCATCAGGCGCTCGGCGCCGTCTTCTTCGGTGCAGACAAACTCGGCGCAGGCAGTAGCCGCCTTGGCCTTGGCATAACCGGCCACGTTCAAGCGCGCGGCGAGGTCGGAAATCTCGGAACAGACTTCGCCTTCGAAGCCCGGCCGGCAATGCATAAAGAGGGTGTTCATTAATACTCCTGGACCCTGTAGGAGCGAGCTCGCTCCCACAAAGAGAGACCGCTTGCCCTGAAGCAAAGCCTGTCACGAAAACCGGCGCATGATAGCCGAGATCGGAAGCTGGAGCTTGTCGATAGAACCCGGTTATTAGCCAGCTACTGAAAACAGAGCTAGGTTTAATGTTCTGCCCATCCCCTCAGTCCGTAGCCGTGCGGACTCAAAGGAGTGATCGCAATGCCGTCCCTCGATAGCCTGAATACGCTCAAGACCCTGCAAGTCGGCAACAAGACCTACCACTACTTCAGCCTGCCCGAGGCCGCCAAAAGCCTGGGTGATCTGGACAAGTTGCCGATGTCGTTGAAAGTCCTGCTGGAAAACCTGCTGCGCTGGGAGGACGAAAAAACCGTCACCGGTGCCGACCTCAAGGCATTGGCCGCGTGGCTCAAGGAGCGTCGTTCCGACCGCGAGATCCAGTACCGCCCCGCGCGGGTGCTGATGCAGGACTTCACCGGCGTACCGGCGGTGGTCGACCTGGCCGCGATGCGCGCGGCGATGGCCAAGGCCGGCGGCAATCCGCAACGGATCAACCCGCTGTCGCCGGTGGACCTGGTGATCGACCACTCGGTGATGGTCGACAAGTTCGCCAGCAGCAGCGCCTTCGAGCAGAACGTCGACATTGAAATGCAGCGCAATGGCGAGCGCTATGCGTTCCTGCGCTGGGGCCAGAGTGCCTTCGACAATTTCAGCGTGGTGCCGCCGGGCACCGGGATCTGCCACCAGGTGAATCTTGAATACCTCGGCCGCACGGTCTGGACCAAGGACGAGGACGGCCGCACTTACGCCTTCCCGGACACTCTGGTTGGCACCGATTCCCACACCACCATGATCAACGGCCTCGGCGTGCTTGGCTGGGGTGTCGGCGGTATCGAGGCGGAAGCGGCGATGCTCGGGCAACCGGTGTCGATGCTGATTCCCGAAGTCATCGGTTTCAAACTCACCGGCAAGCTCAAGGAAGGCATCACCGCCACCGACCTGGTGCTGACCGTGACCCAGATGCTGCGCAAGAAAGGCGTGGTGGGCAAATTCGTCGAATTCTACGGCGACGGCCTTGCCGACCTGCCCCTGGCCGACCGCGCGACCATCGCCAACATGGCCCCGGAATACGGCGCCACCTGCGGTTTCTTCCCGGTGGACGACATCACGCTGGAATACCTGCGCCTGTCCGGCCGGCCCCCGGAAACGGTGCAACTGGTCGAGGCCTACAGCAAGGCCCAGGGCCTGTGGCGCCTGCCCGGCCAGGAACCGGTGTTCACCGACAGCCTGGCGCTGGACATGGGCAGCGTCGAAGCCTGCCTCGCGGGGCCGAAACGCCCGCAGGACCGGGTGACGCTGCCGAATGTCGCGCAAGCGTTCAGCGACTTCACCGACCTGCAATTCAAGCCCACCAGCAAGGAAGAAGGCCGCCTGGAAAGTGAAGGCGGTGGCGGTGTTGCCGTCGGCAATGCCGATATGGCCGGCGAAGCCGATTACGATTACGAAGGCCAGACCTATCGCCTGAAAAACGGCGCCGTGGTCATCGCCGCGATCACCTCCTGCACCAACACCTCCAACCCCAGCGTGATGATGGCCGCCGGGCTGGTGGCAAAGAAGGCCGTGGAAAAAGGCCTGCAACGCAAACCCTGGGTGAAGAGCTCGCTGGCCCCCGGCTCGAAAGTGGTCACCGACTACTACAAGGCGGCCGGCCTGACCCAGTACCTCGATGAATTGGGCTTTGCCCTGGTCGGCTATGGCTGCACCACTTGCATCGGCAACTCCGGGCCGCTGTCGGAGCCCATCGAGAAAGCCATCCAGCAAGCCGACCTCACCGTGGCCTCCGTGCTCTCGGGCAATCGCAACTTCGAAGGGCGGGTGCATCCATTGGTGAAAACCAACTGGCTGGCCTCCCCGCCACTGGTGGTGGCCTATGCGCTGGCCGGCACGGTGCGCACCGACCTCAGCCGCGAGCCTCTGGGCGATGGCAAGGACGGCAAACCGGTGTACCTGCGGGACATCTGGCCAAGCAGCAAGGAAATTGCCGACGCCGTGAATCAGGTCAACACCGCCATGTTCCACAAGGAGTACGCCGAAGTGTTTGCCGGTGACGAACAATGGCAGGCAATCAAGGTTCCGCAGGCGGCGACCTATGTCTGGCAGGACGACTCGACTTACATCCAGCACCCGCCGTTCTTCGACGACATCGGCGGCCCAGCGCCCGTGGTCAAGGATGTCAGCGGCGCCAGGATCCTCGCACTGCTCGGCGACTCGGTGACCACCGACCACATTTCCCCGGCCGGCAACATCAAGGTCGACAGCCCGGCAGGACAATACCTGCGCGACAAAGGCGTGGAACCGCGGGACTTCAATTCCTACGGCTCGCGGCGTGGCAACCATGAAGTAATGATGCGCGGCACCTTCGCCAACATTCGCATACGCAACGAAATGCTCGGCGGCGAAGAAGGCGGCAACACCCGCTACATTCCCACCGGGGAAAAAATGTCGATCTACGACGCCGCCATGCGCTATCAGGCTTCGGGCACGCCGCTGGTGGTGATCGCCGGCCAGGAATACGGCACCGGCTCGAGTCGCGACTGGGCGGCCAAGGGCACCAACCTGCTGGGGGTGAAAGCGGTCGTCGCCGAAAGCTTCGAACGGATTCACCGCTCCAACCTGGTGGGCATGGGCGTGCTGCCGTTGCAATTCAAGCTGGATCAGAACCGCAAGAGCCTGAAACTGGGCGGCAGCGAAACCCTGGACATCCTCGGCTTGACCGGCGTCGAGCTGACGCCACGGATGAACCTGACGCTGGTCATCACCCGCGAAGACGGCAGCCGCGAGAAGATCGAGGTGTTGTGCCGCATCGATACGTTGAATGAGGTGGAGTACTTCAAGTCCGGAGGGATTCTGCATTATGTGTTGCGGCAGTTGATCGCGTCTTGACCGACCGCTGACAAAGACACCGCCTTCGGGCGGTGTCTTTGTTTGGGCCACGAAAAGCCATGTGGGAGCGAGCTTGCTCGCGATATGGAGAGAACATTCAACATTGTTGCCGACAGTCGGTAAGCTATCGCGCGCAAGCTCGCTCCCACAGGGGTTTGACAGTGCATCGCAAATCCCGACAAAAGGACTTCAAATGATTGCCCTGCCATGGACGCTTCTGGCCCTGCTTTCCTTCGGCTACGGCCTGGCGCTGACCTACGGCCATCTCGGCTGGCTCTCAGCAATCTCGGTGTTCCTGTTGCTGGTCGCAGGTGTCGCCGTCCGCCAACGCGACATCCCTTTTGCCCGCAACCTCGGCCACGGCCTGTTCATCGTTCTGGCCCTGGCATTGGCGACGCATTGGCTACCCGGCTTCTATAACGGTCGCGCCATCGACCCCCAGCGTTTTACCGACAATGCCGTGTCATTCGCCATGCACCTGAACCTGGACAAACCGCTGATCGGCTTCTGGCTGCTACTGGTTTGCCCGTGGATTGTCGGCCGCCGTTCGCTTCGGTTGTCACTGTATGCCACCGTACTGGCCCTGACCTTGAGCGCCATGCTGGCATTGGGTGGTGCGCTGTTGCTGGGCGTAATCGCCTGGGCGCCGAAATGGCCGGATCAAGCCTGGCTGTGGTTGCTGAACAATCTGCTGCTGGTGACGCTGGTCGAAGAGGCGCTGTTCCGTGGCTACATCCAGGGCGGCCTGACCCGGTATCTCAAAGACCGGCCCTACGGTGAGCACCTCGCCCTGCTGCTGGCGTCATTGGTCTTCGGCCTGGCCCATGCCGGCGCGGGATGGCAGTGGGTATTGCTGGCAACGCTGGCCGGGGTCGGCTATGGCCTGGCCTATCGGTTCGGGGGGCTGGGTGCCGCCATCGCCAGCCACTTTGGCCTGAACCTGCTGCACTTCGGTCTGTTCACCTATCCGATGCTCGCCGGCTGACGCAAGGGTCATTTTGCGACGCATTGCCGATTATCGAAAAATAATCTCAACAATCCGCCAGCCTTGCCGATACAGCACTTGAAAGCCTTGCGGATTAAAAAAGCCATGCGTAACAACCAGCCAATTACACAACGCGAGCGGACCTTCCCGGCGCAGCAACGGTTGATTTCCACCACCGATGCCAAGGGCATGATCACCTACTGTAACGACGCTTTCGTCGAGATCAGCGGGTTTTCCCGAGAGGAATTGATCCGTGCACCGCACAACCTGGTCCGTCACCCCGACGTCCCGGCGGCGGTGTTCGCACACATGTGGGACACGCTGAAACAAGGCTTGCCATGGATGGGCATTGTCAAGAATCGCTGCAAGACCGGTGATCATTACTGGGTGAACGCCTATGTGACACCGATCTTCGAAGGCAATCAGGTGATCGGTTATGAGTCGGTGCGGGTCAAGCCCACCGCCGAACAGATCCGCCGTGCCGAAGCGCTCTACCAGCGCATCAACCAGGGCAAGTCAGCCATTCCCTCCTCGGATAAATGGTTGCCGGTCCTGCAGGACTGGCTGCCGTTCATTCTGGTCAGCCAATTGAGCTTCATGATCGGTGCCTCGTTGAACTCCCACTGGGGGTTTGCCCTGGCTGCCGGTCTTTCGGTGCCACTGGGCCTGATGGGCCTCCAGTGGCAACAGCGAGGCCTCAAGCGTTTGCTGCGCCTGGCGGAGCAGACTACCTCCGATCCGTTGATCGCACAGATGTACACCGACAGTCGCGGCGCCCAGGCGCGTCTGGAAATGTCCATCCTCAGTCAGGAAGCACGCCTGAAAACCTGCCTGACGCGTCTGCAGGACACGGCCGAACACCTGACCGATCAGGCCCGACAGTCCGACGCCCTGGCGCACAACAGCTCCAGCGGCCTGGAACGTCAACGGGTCGAGACCGAGCAAGTGGCCACCGCGGTCAACCAGATGGCCGCGACCACCCAGGAAGTCGCCAGCCACGTGCAACGCACCGCCGACGCCACCCAGGAAGCCAACCGCCTGACCGGTCGTGGTCGTGACATCGCCGGGGAACCCCGCGAAGCCATCCAGCGCCTGTCGGTAGTCGTCGGTGAAACCGGCGTGACCGTGACCCAACTGGCCAAGGACAGCAACGAAATCGGCGGCGTGGTCGACGTGATCAAAGGCATCGCCGACCAGACCAACCTGCTGGCCCTGAACGCCGCCATCGAAGCGGCCCGTGCCGGCGAAATGGGTCGTGGTTTTGCGGTGGTGGCCGACGAAGTCCGTCAGCTGGCACAACGCACCAGCGAGTCCACCGGGCAGATTCACGCACTGATCGCCAAGCTCCAGCACACCGCCGGCACTGCCGTGCAAACCATGGAAGCCGGGCATCGTCAGGCGGAAGAAGGCGTGGCGCGGGTACTGGAAGCGGACCAGGCCCTGGTGGGGATCAGCGAAGCGGTGGCCAATATCACCGACATGACCACCCAGATCGCCGCCGCGACTGAAGAGCAAAGTGCCGTGGCCGAAGAGATCAGCCGCAACATCAGCAACATTTCGGAACTGGCGGACCAGACCTCGGAACAGGCACAGAACTCGGCGTTGCTGAGTGAAGAGCTGACCAAGACTGCCAATACACAGTATTCGTTGGTGGAGCGGTTTAACCGCTGATTGCTGCTGGAATGATAAAAACCCGGACAGTGAGAGCTTCCGGGTTTTTTATTGAGCCGGTGACAGTGATGTTGTCTGGTAGTCCCCCATCGCGAGCAAGCTCGCTCCCACAGGGTTTTGAGCCACACCACAAATCACTGTGGGAGCGAGCTTGCTCGCGATGGGGGCCTTACAGCCCGCACAAAACCTCACTGAAGGAATGAAGCCACCTTCTGCGCCGCCGCCGCCAAATGCTGCTCATGGTTAAACCCCGAAGCCTTCAGCGGCTTCAAGTCATGATCCCCCGCCACCAGCCAGAACACCTCGATACCCGGCGATAGCGCGTAACCCTCGACCGCCTCCCGGTTGCCCAACGCATCGCGCTCACCTTGCACGATTAAGGTCCGCGCCTTCAACTCCGCCAAATGCTCAACCCGTGGCTTCTCCGGTTTACCCACCGCATAGAACGGATAACCCAGGCACACCAGCCCATCCGCGCCCAACTCATCCGCCAGCAGACTGGCCATGCGCCCGCCCATGGACTTGCCGCCGATGGCCAGCGGCCCAGTGACATGGCGTCGCACCTGGGCATACACCTCACGCCAGCATTCCAGCAGTTTCGGCGCGGGGTTCGGCGGACGTCTACCGCCATCGAGGCGCAGTTGCGCCATGTAGGGAAACTCGAAGCGCAACACGTTGACGCCTTGAGCGGCGAGGCGCGCAGCCATGTCGCTCATCCAGCCGCTGTCCATCGGTGCGCCGGCGCCATGGGCGAGGATCAGCGTCGCCGCTGCCTTGCCAGCGGCGGCATCCCACAACCATCCATGATCCCGCACGCACTGCGCCCATTGATCCCCGTCAATACCGGCCTTGTGCCCTTTGTCCATGCTTGCCTCGCTTTTAGTCTGCCTATAACTCCGGCCGAAGGGTGCACTGCCTTGCGCTGCGCGCTCACTTCGGCTGAACCGTGGATGGGGAACCATGAACACTTCTATCAGTACCGCCTACAACTACAAGGTGGTCCGCCAATTCGCCATTATGACGGTGGTGTGGGGCATCGTCGGCATGGGGCTCGGGGTTTTTCTCGCTGCCCAGTTGGTCTGGCCCGAACTCAACTTCAATTTGCCGTGGACCAGCTTCGGCCGCCTGCGCCCACTGCACACCAACGCCGTGATCTTCGCCTTTGGCGGCTGCGCGTTGTTTGCCAGTTCGTTCTACTCGGTGCAACGCACCTGCCAGACCCAATTGTTTGCGCCGAAAATCGCCGCGTTCTGTTTCTGGGGCTGGCAGCTGGTGATCCTGCTGGCGGCCATCAGCCTGCCGCTGGGCTACACCAGCTCCAAGGAATACGCCGAGCTGGAATGGCCGATCGACATCCTGATCACCATTGTCTGGGTCGCCTACGCCATCGTGTTCTTCGGCACGATCATGCAGCGCAAGACCAAGCACATCTATGTCGGTAACTGGTTCTTCGGTGCGTTCATCGTCACCGTGGCGATCCTGCACATCGTCAACAACATGGAACTGCCGGTCAGTTTCACCAAGTCCTACTCGCTGTACTCCGGTGCCACCGATGCGATGGTGCAATGGTGGTACGGGCACAACGCCGTAGGCTTCTTCCTCACCGCCGGTTTCCTCGGAATGATGTATTACTTCGTGCCGAAACAGGCCGAACGTCCGGTGTACTCCTATCGTTTGTCCATCGTGCACTTCTGGGCGCTGATCACCCTTTACATCTGGGCCGGTCCGCACCACTTGCACTACACGGCGCTGCCGGACTGGGCGCAGTCGCTGGGCATGGTGATGTCGCTGATCCTGCTGGCGCCGAGCTGGGGCGGGATGATCAACGGCATGATGACCCTGTCCGGTGCCTGGCATAAGTTGCGCAGCGACCCCGTCCTGCGCTTCCTCGTGGTGTCACTGGCGTTCTACGGCATGTCGACCTTCGAAGGGCCGATGATGGCGATCAAGACGGTCAACGCCCTCTCCCACTACACCGACTGGACCATCGGCCACGTACACGCAGGCGCCTTGGGCTGGGTGGCGATGATCTCCATCGGCGCGCTGTACCACATGATCCCGAAAGTCTTCGGACGCGAGCAGATGCACAGCATCGGCCTGATCAACGCGCACTTCTGGCTCGCCACCATCGGCACCGTTCTGTACATCGCCTCGATGTGGGTCAACGGCATCGCCCAGGGCCTGATGTGGCGTGCGGTGAACGAGGACGGCACGCTGACCTACTCCTTCGTCGAAACCCTGGTGGCCAGCCACCCAGGCTTCGTCGTGCGGCTGGTGGGTGGCGCGATCTTCCTCAGCGGCATGTTCCTGATGGCCTACAACACCTGGCGCACCGTGCGGGCCTCGCAGCCTGCCGAAGTCGCCGCTGCCGCGCAGATGGCCTGAGGAGTCCGCCATGAAACACGAAACTATCGAGAAAAACGTCGGCCTGTTGCTGCTGCTGATGATCCTGGCCGTGAGCATCGGCGGCCTGACCCAGATCGTCCCGCTGTTCTTTCAGGACGTGACCAACAAACCGGTGGAAGGCATGAAGCCCTACACCGCGCTGCAACTGGAAGGTCGCGATATCTATATCCGCGAAGGCTGTGTCGGCTGTCACTCGCAAATGATCCGTCCGTTCCGTGCCGAGACCGAACGCTACGGGCACTACTCGGTGGCTGGCGAAAGCGTGTGGGATCACCCGTTCCTGTGGGGCTCGAAACGCACCGGGCCGGACTTGGCCCGTGTCGGTGCGCGCTACTCCGATGACTGGCACCGCGCGCACTTGTACAACCCGCGCAACGTCGTGCCGGAGTCGAAGATGCCGGCGTACCCGTGGCTGGTGGCCAACCCGGTCGACAGCAGTCATACCGAAACCAAGATCAAGGCCATGCGTACCCTGGGCGTGCCGTACACCGACGAAGACATCACCGGCGCCGTCGCTTCACTCAAGGGCAAGAGCGAAATGGATGCATTGGTCGCCTACCTGCAAGTGCTCGGCACTGCCATCAAGAGCAAGAGGTGAGCCATGCCCCTGTCTTTTATAGAGATCGAATTGAGCACTGGAATGATCCGCGGCCTGGGCACCGTCGTGGTGTTCGTGGCCTTCGTCGGCCTGACACTGTGGGTATTCAACGGCAAGCGCAGCCCGGAATTCGCCGAAGCGCGCCTGCTGCCGTTCGCCGACGAGCCACAACCCGACATCACTGACGAATCAGCAACAAGGAGCACCCGGCCATGACCACCTTCTGGAGTACGTGGATCTGCGTACTGACCATCGGCAGCCTGATCGGCCTGACCTGGTTGCTGCTCAGCACCCGCAAGGGCGAAACCAAGGGCAGTGTCGACCAGACCATGGGCCACAGCTTCGACGGTATTGAGGAGTACGACAATCCGTTGCCGCAATGGTGGTTCATGCTGTTCGTTGGCACCTTGGTGTTTGCCGTCGGCTATCTGATCCTCTATCCGGGCCTGGGCAACTGGAAAGGCATCCTCCCCGGCTACGAAAACGGCTGGACCGGGGTGCACGAATGGGAAAAGGAAATGGCCAAGGCTGACACGAAGTTCGGGCCGATCTTCGCCAAATTCGCGGCAATGCCCGTGGAAGAAGTGGCCAAGGACCCGCAGGCTCTGAAAATGGGCGGCCGCCTGTTTGCCTCCAACTGCTCGGTGTGCCACGGCTCGGACGCCAAGGGTGCATTCGGCTTCCCCAACCTGACCGACAGCGACTGGCGCTGGGGCGGCAACCCGGAAACCATCAAGACCACCGTCATGGGCGGCCGGATGGCGATGATGCCGGCCTGGGGTGAAGTCCTGGGGGAGGAAGGTGTGAAAAACGTCGCCGCTTATGTGCGCCATGATCTGGCCGGCCTGCCGTTGCCCGCCGACAGCAAAGCCGACCTGCAAGCCGGACAGCAAGCCTTCAGCACCACCTGCGTCGCCTGTCACGGAGCCAATGGCCAGGGCACTGAAGCCATGGGCGCACCGAACCTGACCCACCCGGCCGGCTTCATTTACGGTACAAGCCTGACGCAGCTTGAACAGACGATTCGGCATGGTCGCCAAGGCCATATGCCGGCGCAGAACGAACTGCTCGGCAACGATAAGGTGCAGTTGCTGGCTGCGTATGTGTACAGCCTGTCCCACGGTTTGAATACCGAGCGCCTGCAGGCTGAAGACAACCGCAAATAAATTCCGACCGCTCTGCTGCCGCATTCTCCCGGATGCGGCAGTTCCCTGCCCCTTTGCGACCCATTGTCGCACCCTCGCACAGACTTTCTTTCGGAACCCCGGATTCGAGTCTAAGCTTCCCCCGATGCGGACTGGCCGGTGCCGGTTCCAGGTCGACCCTGAACGATGTGTTCGACGAATCTGCCCGATGACAGGCCGCAAAGGCTGGTAGATACCGGCTGTCGCGCCAGTTGCCTTCGGTCAGCCAAACGTTGCGTTTGAACACACCGCGTTACATCCGACCTGACCCCCTCGCCTGATCAGTCCGCCGGGACGTTTTGCCCACGGGCAATTTTGTCCCTACGCGGCGCATGGAAAGGCCGCAGAATCAGCTTTTGAAAGCATTGACCCAGGTCATGGCGCGTTGCAATGCCCCCCTGCTTTCTCCATACTTGCGGCCGATTTTTAATCCTAATAAAACACCCAAACCGTGGAACCTTAGAATGAGCACAGCAATCAGTCCGACTGCTTATAACTATAAGGTAGTCCGCCAGTTCGCCATCATGACGGTGGTCTGGGGGATCCTTGGCATGGGGCTTGGTGTCTTCATCGCCTCGCAACTGGTCTGGCCGGAGTTGAACTTCGGTCTGGCATGGACGAGCTTTGGACGCCTGCGCCCGTTGCACACCAACCTGGTGATTTTCGCCTTCGGTGGATGTGCACTGTTTGCCACTTCTTATTACGTCGTGCAGCGAACCTGCCAAACGCGACTGATTTCCGACAGCCTCGCCGCCTTCACCTTCTGGGGATGGCAAGCGGTGATCGTCGGCGCGATCATTACCTTGCCGATGGGTTTCACCACCACCAAGGAATACGCGGAACTGGAATGGCCCCTGGCTATTCTGCTGGCCATTGTCTGGGTCACCTACGGTCTGGTGTTCTTCGGCACCATCGTCAAGCGCAAGACCAAGCACATCTATGTGGGTAACTGGTTCTACGGCGCGTTCATCGTCGTGACCGCGATGCTGCACATCGTCAACCACATGTCGCTGCCGGTCAGCCTGTTCAAGTCCTACTCGGCCTATTCGGGTGCGACGGACGCGATGATCCAGTGGTGGTACGGCCACAACGCCGTGGGCTTCTTCCTGACCACCGGCTTCCTGGGCATGATGTACTACTTCGTGCCGAAACAGGCCGAACGTCCGATCTACTCCTATCGCCTGTCGATCGTGCACTTCTGGGCGCTGATCACCCTGTACATCTGGGCCGGTCCGCACCACCTGCACTACACCGCGCTGCCGGACTGGGCTCAGTCCCTGGGCATGGCAATGTCGATCATCCTGCTGGCGCCAAGCTGGGGCGGCATGATCAACGGCATGATGACCCTGTCGGGCGCCTGGCATAAGCTGCGCACCGACCCGATCCTGCGCTTCCTGGTCGTCTCCCTGGCGTTCTACGGCATGTCGACCTTCGAAGGCCCGATGATGGCCATCAAGACCGTCAACTCCCTGTCGCACTACACCGACTGGACCATCGGCCACGTACACGCCGGCGCTCTGGGCTGGGTTGCGATGATCTCGATCGGCGCCATCTACCACATGATCCCGAAACTGTTCGGTCGTGCGCAGATGCACAGCACCGGCCTGATCAACACGCACTTCTGGCTCGCAACCATCGGTACCGTGCTCTACATCGCCTCGATGTGGGTCAACGGCATCACCCAGGGCCTGATGTGGCGTGCAATCAACGATGACGGCACCCTCACCTACTCGTTCGTCGAAGCGCTGCAAGCCAGTCACCCGGGCTTCATCGTCCGTGCCCTGGGCGGTGCGTTCTTCGCCACCGGCATGTTGTTCATGGCCTACAACGTATTCCGTACCGTACGCGCCTCGAACCCGGCTGAAGCCAAAGCCGCCGAACAGATTGCCGTAGTTGGAGCTCACTGATGAAGCATGAAGCAGTCGAGAAGAATATTGGCCTGCTGGCCTTCTTCATGGTCATCGCCGTCAGCATCGGCGGCCTGACCCAGATCGTTCCGCTGTTTTTCCAGGATGTCACCAACAAGCCGGTCGAGGGCATGAAGCCCCGCACCGCCCTTGAACTGGAAGGCCGGGACGTTTATATCGCCAACGGTTGTGTCGGCTGCCACTCGCAGATGATCCGCCCGTTCCGTGCTGAAACCGAACGCTATGGCCACTACTCCGTCGCCGGTGAAAGCGTCTGGGACCACCCGTTCCTGTGGGGTTCCAAGCGTACCGGTCCGGACCTGGCCCGCGTCGGCGGTCGTTACTCCGATGACTGGCAGCGTGCGCATTTGTACAACCCGCGCAACGTGGTGCCTGAGTCGAAAATGCCAGCCTACCCGTTCCTCGTGGAAAACAAGCTCGACGGCAAAGACACCGCCAAGAAAATGGAAGTCTTGCGCACGCTCGGCGTCCCTTACACCGACGAAGACATCGCCGGTGCCAAGGATGCTGTGAAGGGCAAAACCGAAATGGACGCGCTGGTGGCCTATCTGCAAGGCCTGGGCACCATCATCAAAAGCAAACGGTGATCTAAATGGATATCGGGATGATTCGTGGCCTGGGCACCGTCGTTGTGATGGTGGCCTTCATCGGTCTGGCGCTGTGGGTATTCAGCCCCAAGCGCAAGTCTGAGTTTGAAGACGCGACCTTGCTGCCTTTTGCGGATGATCCCGAAGCCATCAAGCACGTCGAGCAAGCTTCTAGGAGTAACAAAGAATGACTACATTCTGGAGTCTGTACGTCACAGTCCTCAGTCTCGGTACGATCTTTTCCCTGACCTGGCTGTTGCTGTCGACCCGCAAGGGCCAGCGCAGCGAGCAGACAGACGAGACCGTCGGGCACTCCTTCGATGGCATCGAGGAGTACGACAACCCGCTGCCGAAATGGTGGTTCATGCTGTTCGTGGGCACCATCATCTTCGCACTGGGTTACCTGGTGCTGTATCCGGGCCTGGGTAACTGGAAAGGCCTGCTGCCGGGTTATGGCTACCTCGACAACGAGAAGCAGACCCCGTTCGCCAACGGCCAGACCGGCTGGACCGGCGTTCACGAGTGGGAAAAGGAAATGGCCAGGTCGGACGCCAAGTTCGGTCCGATCTTCGCCAAGTTCGCGGCCATGCCAATCGAAGAAGTGGCCAAGGACCCGCAAGCCCTGAAGATGGGCGGCCGCCTGTTCGCCTCCAACTGCTCGGTTTGCCACGGTTCCGACGCCAAGGGCGCCTACGGCTTCCCTAACCTGACCGACGCCGACTGGCGCTGGGGCGGCGACGCGCAAGCCATCAAGACCACCATCATGGGCGGCCGTCACGCGGTGATGCCTGCGTGGGCTGAAGTGATCGGAGAGCAAGGCGTGGCCGACGTGGCCGCGTTTATCCTGACCAACCTCGATGGCCGCAAGCTGCCGGAAGGCGCCAAGGCCGACCCGGCTGCCGGGCAGAAACTGTTCGCCACCAACTGCGTGGCGTGCCACGGTCCGGAAGGCAAGGGTACGCCAGCAATGGGCGCACCTGACCTGACTCACCCGGCAGCGTTCATCTACGGCTCGAGCTTCGCTCAACTGCAGCAGACCATCCGTTACGGCCGTCAGGGCCAGATGCCTGCACAAGAGGCAATGCAGGGTAACGACAAGGTTCACCTGCTGGCCGCTTACGTCTACAGCCTGTCTCACGGTGAGAAGGCAGCGGACGCCGAGTAAGGCAAACGCTTGAAGCAACAAAAAACGGCCCCGCCAATGTGAATTGGCGGGGCCGTTTTCATTTCAAGTCTACGCACGCTTATTTGCGCATAGTTCCATGGACTTGCTGGCGAGTCATCCGGGTTATTATTTTTCACGCACTCTTCGATCAACCAATGTAAAACGGCTTCGCCATTTTTAGTTGGCAAAACCGTTTTAGACGCTCATGAACACACTTCGCATTCATGCGTATTGGTTGTAATCAAGGAAGGTTACCGCCACCCAGACTGTCCAGACCACCAGTCCCTTTCTTGTTGCCTGAAGAGCGATTTTCCTGAACTTTTTTCGCCGTCGGCGCCATCATATCCACAGTCGTGGCTGGTGCCGGAATCGTGCAGTCTGTACCAGGCTCATGAGCTTCGACAGTGACTGGTCCAACAGACTGAGTTGCCCAGGTGCAATCTTTATCATTAATAGACATTTTTACTTATCCTTAAGTAGATTTTTAAATATACGACGCGCAATACCACAATCAAATCTTATTGCTGCCGCAGTGACAACTTATTAAATCAATAACCAAACATCCATCGACCAACAATCACAAAGTATGACCAAGGTTAAAAACATATTCTTTATACAGCAGACTTTTGATATCTCTTTCCACCCAGGCACCCGTCGACGCTCGACGGAGAAAAAAGATAAATCGTCTATAGTCAATTGACCTGCATCATGTTTTGTTACATCTGCTACACCATTCATGATTTTTCCCCAACGCGACCAAAGGTCGCACCCGCAGGCTAGAGCGACAGGCGTATCATTGCGCCACTGCAACACCCCTTTTTGACCGCGGTCGGCACGTACTGACCGAGGCATTTTTCCACTGCCGTGGGATGCAATGATGAGCAACCAGATTCCGGTACACGACGTCACTCCACCCACCAAAAACGCGAACAACAGCGTCGACCTCTACGCCTCCAGGGAAAAAATCTACACCCGCGCCTTCACCGGCCTGTTTCGCAACCTGCGGATGACCGGCGGAGCCCTGTTGTTCCTGCTGTACTTCGGCACGGTGTGGCTGGATTGGGGCGGTCATCAGGCCGTGTGGTGGAACCTGCCGGAGCGCAAGTTCTTCATTTTCGGCGCCACCTTCTGGCCTCAGGATTTCATTCTGCTGTCCGGCATGTTGATCATCGCCGCCTTCGGCCTGTTCTTCATCACCGTGTACGCCGGACGGGTCTGGTGCGGCTATACCTGCCCGCAAAGTGTCTGGACCTGGATTTTCATGTGGTGCGAAAAAGTCACCGAAGGTGACCGCAACCAACGCATCAAGCTCGACAAGGCGCCGATGAGCGCCAACAAATTTGTGCGCAAGTTCAGCAAACACAGCTTGTGGCTGTTGATCGGCTTCGTTACCGGCATGACCTTCGTCGGCTACTTCTCGCCGATCCGCGAACTGGTGTTCGAATTTTTCACCGGCCAGGCGGATGGCTGGTCGTACTTCTGGGTCGGTTTCTTCACCCTCGCCACTTACGGCAACGCCGGCTGGTTGCGCGAACAGGTGTGCATCTACATGTGCCCGTACGCACGCTTCCAGAGCGTGATGTTCGACAAGGACACCCTGATCGTTTCCTACGATCCGCGCCGTGGCGAAGGCCGTGGACCGCGTAAAAAAGGTATCGACTACAAGGCCCAGGGCCTGGGTGACTGCATCGACTGCACCATGTGCGTGCAGGTCTGCCCGACGGGCATCGACATCCGCGACGGCCTGCAAATCGAATGCATCGGTTGCGCCGCCTGCATTGATGCCTGCGACGCCATCATGGACAAGATGGACTACCCTCGCGGACTGATCAGCTACACCACCGAGCACAACCTGTCCGGACAGAAAACCCATAAACTGCGCCCGCGCCTGATTGGCTATGCCATTGTGCTGCTGGCGATGATCAGCCTGCTGGTAACGGCATTCTTCATGCGTGCGCTGGTGGGTTTCGATGTCAGCAAGGACCGCGTGCTGTACCGCGAGAACGCCGAAGGTCGGATCGAAAACGTCTACAGCCTGAAAATCATGAACAAGGACCAGCGCGACCATACCTACCTGCTCGAAGCATCCGGCCTGCCGGATCTCAAATTGCAGGGTCGACGCGAGATCAAGGTCGCGGCCGGCGAGATCGTCAGCCAGCCTGCCGAGCTGTCCGTTGCACCGGAAAAACTGCCGTCGAGCACCAACGAGGTGAAATTCATCCTCAAGGACGCCGATGACGACAGCGTCCACATTGAAGCCAAGAGCCGGTTCATCGGCCCACAGAATCGTTGAGAGAACTGAACATGCCCGCAGCAAATGCCGCAAGCCCCTGGTACAAGCACCTCTGGCCGTGGATCATCATCGGGATCCTGGCCTGCTCGGTGGCCCTGACCTTGTCCATGGTGACCATCGCGGTGAACAACCCGGACAACCTGGTCAACGACAACTACTACGAGGCCGGCAAAGGCATCAACCGCTCCCTCGACCGTGAGCTGCTGGCCCAGACCCTGAAAATGCGCGCCAGCGTTCATCTCGACGGCATGACTGGCGAAGTTGACCTGCGCCTGAGCGGCGACAGCCAGCCCAAGACCCTGGAACTGAACCTGATCTCGCCGACCCAGCCGGAAAAGGATCGCAAGATCACCCTGACCCGCAGCGAAACCGAACAGGGCCGCTACATCGGCCAGTTGAGTGACAAGATCGAAGGCCGGCGTTTTGTCGAGTTGCTTGGCACTCAGGACGAGCACATCTGGCGCATGTTCGAAGAGGAACCGGTCAGCCATGACAAGGATCTGCTGCTGGGTGACGAACCGCTGCAAGGTGCTGAAGACCTGAAAAAGTAAAGCCGCGCTTCGCGCATCGCGAGCAAGCTCGCTCCCACAGTTGATCCCTGTGGGAGCGAGCTTGCTCGCGATGAGGCCCTATCCGACGATAGAGATTCAGCAGTACTAGTGAATACTCCATGACCACCACCCCACTCCCCTGCTACCACTGCGCCCTGCCCGTCCGGGCCGGCAGCCGCTTCACCGCTGCGGTCCTGGGGCAAACCCGCGAATTCTGCTGCCCAGGTTGCCAGGCCGTGGCCGAGGCCATTGTCGCCGGCGGCCTGGAAAGCTATTACCAGCACCGCAGCGAAGCCTCGGCCAACCCTGAAGCGCTGCCGGTGCAACTGGTGGATGAACTGGCGCTGTACGACCGCGCCGATGTGCAGCAGCCCTTTGTCCGCCACGATGGCGAACTGGCCGAAACCACACTGCTGATGGAAGGCATCAGCTGCGCGGCCTGCGGCTGGCTGATCGAAAAACACCTGCGCAACTTGCCGGCCGTGGCCGAAGCGCGCCTGAACCTGTCCAACCATCGCCTACACGTACGCTGGGCCGATGGGCAGTTGCCGCTGAGCCAGGTCCTCAGCGAACTGCGTCACATCGGGTACGCCGCACACCCGTATCAGGCCGACCGGGCCAGCGAACAACTGGCCAGCGAAAACCGCCTGGCCCTGCGCCAGCTCGGCGTGGCCGGTCTGCTGTGGTTCCAGGCGATGATGGCAACCATGGCCACCTGGCCTGAATTCAACATCGACCTCAGCCCCGAACTGCACACCATCCTGCGCTGGGTCGCGCTGTTCCTCACCACCCCGATTGTGTTCTACAGCTGCGCGCCGTTTTTCAAAGGCGCCATGCGCGATCTGCGCACCCGCCACCTGACCATGGACGTTTCCGTGTCGCTGGCCATCGGCAGCGCCTACATCGCCGGGATCTGGACGTCCATCACCGGGGTCGGCGAGCTGTATTTCGATGCCGTCGGCATGTTTGCCCTGTTCCTGCTGGCCGGGCGTTATCTGGAACGCCGCGCCCGCGAGCGCACCGCCGCCGCCACCGCGCAGCTTGTGAACCTATTGCCCGCCTCGTGCCTGCGATTGACAGCCGACGGCCAGAGCAAACGCATTCTGCTCAGTGAACTGCGTGTCGGCGATCAGGTGCTGGTTCATCCGGGCGCCATTCTCCCGGCTGACGGCAAGATCCTCGACGGCCAGTCGAGTGTCGACGAGTCACTGCTGACCGGCGAATACCTGCCGCAACCACGCACCCTCGGCGACGCGGTCACCGCCGGCACAATGAACGTCGAAGGCGCACTGACCGTCGAGGTCCAGGCCCTGGGCCAGGACACTCGCCTCTCGGCCATCGTTCGCCTGCTCGATCGTGCCCAGGCGGAAAAACCGCGCCTGGCGGAAATCGCCGACCGCGCCGCGCAATGGTTCCTGCTGTTATCGTTGATCGCTGCCGCCGCGATTGGCCTGCTGTGGTGGCAGTTGGATGCCTCGCGAGCCTTCTGGATCGTGCTGGCGATGCTGGTGGCGACCTGCCCGTGCGCCTTGTCGCTGGCGACGCCGACCGCCCTCACCGCCGCCACCGGCACACTGCACAAACTCGGTCTGTTGCTGACCCGCGGCCATGTGCTGGAAGGCCTGAACCAGATCGACACGGTGATTTTCGACAAAACCGGCACCCTCACCGAAGGACGCCTGGCGCTGCGCTCGATCCGCCCCCTCGGCGCGCTCGACAGCGATCAATGCCTGAGCCTCGCTGCCGCCCTGGAAAACCGCTCCGAACATCCGATCGCCCGCGCTTTCGGTCGTGCGCCGACGGCTGCCGAAGAAGTCCACAGCACACCGGGCCTTGGCCTGGAGGGGCTGGTTGATGGGCGGCGTCTGCGTATCGGCCAACCGCGTTTTGTCTGCGAACTCAGCGGCGCCATGGTGCCATCGATGCCCGAAGAACCCGGCCAATGGCTGCTACTCGGCGACACCGACGGGCCGCTGGCCTGGCTCGTCCTCGATGATCGCTTGCGTGCCGATGCGCCCGCGCTACTCGCCGCGTGCAAGGCGCGTGGCTGGCGCACGCTGCTGCTGTCCGGCGACAGTTCGCCGATGGTCGCCAGCGTGGCCGCGGAACTGGGTATCGATGAAGCCCGCGGCGGCTTGCGTCCGGACGATAAACTGCAGGTCCTGCAACAACTGCACAAGGAAGGTCGCAAGGTGTTGATGCTCGGTGACGGGGTCAATGACGTGCCGGTGCTGGCGGCTGCGGATATCAGCGTCGCCATGGGCTCGGCCACCGACCTGGCGAAAACCAGTGCCGACGCCGTGCTGCTGTCCAACCGCCTCGACGCGCTGGTGCAAGCCTTCAGCCTGGCGCGGCGCACCCGTCGGGTCATTATCGAGAACCTTCTGTGGGCCGGGTTGTACAATGGCCTCATGTTGCCCTTCGCCGCCCTCGGCTGGATCACTCCGGTATGGGCGGCGGTGGGCATGTCGATCAGTTCGTTGACCGTGGTGTTGAACGCGCTGCGCCTGACTCGCATGCCGAGCGCGCCCGCCCCCGACACCACGCCAGAAACCCGCCCGCTGCCGGCCTGAGCCGCACGGGCATGGAGTCCAGATGCCAGCTCTTTACGTGATGATTCCCGCTGCGCTGCTGATCGTGGCCATCGCCGTCTATATCTTCTTCTGGGCGGTGGACAGCGGTCAGTACGACGACCTTGACGGCCCGGCCCACAGCATCCTGTTCGACGACCAGGACCCGAACCACACCGCCGCCGTCGACGAGGCCAGCGGCCAACCGGCCAAAACGGACGACAAGGCCCCGCCCCATGCTTGAATTGACGCCACTGCTGGTGTCTGCGGTGATCCTCGGCTTGCTCGGCGGCGGCCATTGCCTGGGCATGTGCGGCGGCTTGATGGGCGCGCTGACCCTGGCGATTCCCAAGGAGCAACGCAGCCGCCGCTTTCGTCTGCTGCTGGCCTATAACCTGGGCCGGATTCTGAGCTATGCCTGTGCCGGACTGCTGATCGGCCTGGCCGGATGGGCCGTGGCCAGCAGCCCGGCGGCGATGTTCCTGCGCATCCTCGCCGGCTTGCTGCTGATTGCCATGGGCCTGTACCTGGCCGGCTGGTGGAGCGGCCTGACCCGTATCGAAAGCCTCGGTCGAGGCCTGTGGCGGCATATCCAGCCAGTCGCCAACCGGTTACTGCCGGTGTCGAACGTTCCGCGTGCGCTGCTGTTGGGCGCGCTGTGGGGCTGGCTGCCGTGCGGCCTGGTCTACAGCACCTTGTTATGGTCGGCCAGCCAGGGCAACGCGCTGGACAGTGCGTTGTTGATGCTCGCGTTCGGGCTCGGCACCTGGCCGGTGCTGCTGGCGACAGGCCTTGCCGCCGAGCGCATCACCGCACTGTTGCGCAAGCGCAGCGTGCGGATGGCGGGCGGATTGCTGGTGATGCTGTTCGGCATCTGGACCTTGCCGGGGCCGCATCAGCATTGGCTCATGGGGCATTAAACCGGCGGCGCGCCCATCGCGAGCAAGCTCGCTCCCACAGGGGGAGTCGCTGTGTACACAAAACCTGTGGGAGCGAGCTTGCTCGCGATGAGGCCCTCACAAACGACAAAGATTCTGACCTTGATGCAAATCAAGATGCCCCACCCCGCCCTCGCATAAAGTGGCCGACACTGCCAGCCTATCCGGGGGAATGCCCGCATGATGCTCGACGCCATTCGTTGGGACACCGATCTGATCCGCCGTTATGACCTGGCGGGACCACGCTACACCTCGTACCCGACCGCCGTGCAATTCAACAGCCAGGTCGGCACCTTCGACCTGTTTCATGCCCTGCGCGACAGCCGCAAGGCCCAACGCCCGTTGTCGCTGTACGTGCACGTGCCGTTCTGCGCGAACATTTGCTATTACTGCGCCTGCAACAAGGTCATCACCAAGGATCGCGGGCGGGCGCAGCCGTACTTGCAGCGCCTGGAACAGGAAATCCAGTTGATCGCCTGCCACCTCGACCCTACGCAGAAAGTCGAGCAATTGCACTTCGGTGGCGGCACACCGACCTTTCTCAGCCACGACGAACTGCGCCAGTTGATGGCGCATTTGCGCAAACACTTCAATTTGCTGGACGACGACTCCGGCGACTACGGCATCGAGATCGACCCGCGCGAGGCCGACTGGTCGACCATGGGCCTGCTGCGCGAACTGGGTTTCAATCGGGTCAGCATCGGCCTGCAAGACCTCGACCCGGCCGTGCAACGTGCAGTCAATCGCCTGCAAAGCCTGGAAGAAACCCGCGCGGTGATCGACGCCGCCCGCACCTTGCAGTTTCGCTCGATCAATATCGACCTGATCTACGGCCTGCCGAGACAGACGCCGGAGAATTTCGCCCGCACCGTGGAAGAGGTCATCCGCCTGCAACCGGACAGATTATCGGTGTTCAACTACGCCCACCTGCCGGAACGCTTCATGCCCCAGCGGCGCATCAACAGCGATGAACTGCCGACACCTGCGCAGAAACTGGAAATGCTGCAGCGCACTATCGAGCAACTGATCAGCGCCGGCTACCGCTACATCGGCATGGACCACTTCGCCCTGCCCGACGATGAGCTGGCGATTGCCCAGGAAGAATCGACCCTGCAACGCAATTTCCAGGGCTACACCACCCACGGCCATTGCGACTTGATCGGCCTCGGCGTGTCGGCAATCAGCCAGATCGGCGACCTGTACTGCCAGAACAGCAGCGACCTGAACCAATACCAGAACGCGCTCGCATCCATGCAACTGGCCACCAGCCGCGGCCTGCTGTGCAATGCCGATGACCGGCTGCGGCGTGCGGTCATCCAGCAATTGATCTGCAATTTCAGTCTCGAATACGCTGACATCGAGCAGGCCTTCAACATCGATTTTCAAGGCTACTTCGGCGAACTCTGGCCTCAACTGCAGGACATGGCCAAAGACGGGCTGATCGAACTCGATCGCGACAGGATCACCGTCCTGCCCGCCGGGCGACTGTTGGTGCGCTCGGTGTGCATGGTGTTCGACGCGTACCTGGAACAACACAGTCGCCAGCGATTTTCACGGGTAATCTAATTCTGCAAGCTAGCGCCCCAGACTGGCCTCGATATCCTATGGTGAGTTACCCTTACGTCTTATGTGTGAATTCCCACAAGGATTGAAGAAATGTCCGAGCCAGTAAAACTGCGCGCTCATAATCAAGCCCATTGCAAGGATTGCAGCCTGGCCCCTCTTTGCCTGCCACTTTCGCTGAATCTGGAAGACATGGATGCGCTGGACGAAATCGTCAAACGTGGCCGGCCGCTGAAAAAAGGCGAATTTCTGTTCCGTCAGGGCGATACCTTCGATTCTGTCTACGCGGTCCGTTCTGGCGCCCTCAAGACCTTCAGCCTGAGCGACACCGGTGAAGAACAGCTCACCGGCTTCCACCTGCCCAGCGAACTGGTCGGTCTGTCGGGCATGGACACGGAAAAGCACCCTGTGTCGGCACAAGCCCTGGAAACCACCTCGGTGTGTGAAATTCCTTTCGAACGTCTCGACGAACTGGCCCTGCAATTGCCGCAGTTGCGCCGTCAGCTGATGCGGGTGATGAGTCGCGAAATCCGTGACGACCAGCAGATGATGCTGCTGTTGTCGAAAAAGACCGCCGACGAACGCATCGCCACCTTCCTGGTCAACCTTTCGGCACGTTTCCGCGCCCGGGGTTTTTCCGCCAATCAGTTCCGCCTGAGCATGTCGCGTAACGAAATCGGCAACTACCTGGGCCTGGCGGTGGAAACCGTGTCCCGCGTCTTTACCCGCTTCCAGCAAAACGAGCTGATTGCGGCAGAAGGCAAGGAAATCCGGATTATCGACCCGATCCAGCTGTGCGCCCTGGCCGGTGGCTCACTGGAAGGCTGAAACAAAACGTTGCGGCTGAGCGAAACGGGTCAGCCGCCGTTATACTGCGTCGTTTGCAGCCCTGCCAGGACACCACGACGATGGTCTTCGACTCCTTCGACATCAAATCCCTCATCCGCCCTGTCATCGACTTCCCGAAACCGGGTGTGATCTTTCGCGACATCACCCCGCTGTTCCAGTCGCCCACGGCCCTGCGCCTGGTGATGGACAGCTTCGCCCACCGTTATGTCGAGGCTGACTTCACCCACATCGGCGCGATGGACGCCCGTGGCTTCCTGATCGGTTCGGTACTGGCCTATCAGTTGAACAAGCCGCTGGTGCTGTTCCGCAAGCAAGGCAAGCTGCCAGCCGACGTGCTGGCCGAGGGCTATGCGACCGAATACGGCGAAGCCTTCCTGGAAGTGCACGCCGACAGCCTGTGCGAGGGGGATTCGGTGGTGATGTTCGATGACCTGATCGCCACCGGCGGCACCCTGATTGCCGCCGCCAACCTGATCCGCCGCATGGGCGCCCGGGTGCATGAAGCGGCGGCGATCATCGATCTGCCGGAGCTGGGTGGCTCGCAGCGTCTGGAAGACATGGGCATTCCTACGTTCTGCCTGACGCAGTTTGCGTTGAGCGACAAGTAAGCGGCGCCTGTCAGACCGCCATCGCGAGCAGGCTCGCTCCCACATTCGACCGCGTTCTGTCAGAAAGAATGCAATCCACTGTGGGAGCGAACTTGCTCGCGATGGCGTCAGCGGCAACACCACTAAATTCAAGATCGGTTCAAAGCCCCATCTGCTTGCTGATGATCTCATTCATCACTTCCCGCGTCCCGCCGCCAATCGACAGGATGCGGTTATCGCGATACAGCCGCTCCACCAGGCTCTCGCGCATGTAACCCAGCCCTCCGAGTATCTGCACCGCATCGTTCACGATCCGGTCCGCAGTATCCGTCGCAAAATTCTTGGCCATGGAAATCTCCTTGATCACGCTCTGCCCCGCCGCCATTTTCGCGGCCTGGCGGTATGTGAACTCCCGGGACACCTCCAGCGCGGTCGCCATCTCGGCGAGGCGATGCTTGATCACCTGAAACTTGCCGATCGGTTTGCCAAAGGCTTCGCGCTGGCGCGCCCATTTCAGGCTCTCTTCCAGCGCCAGCTGTGCGGTCATGTTGGCCATCAATGCCAGGGCCAGGCGCTCGCTCTGGAAGTTGCCCATGATGCAGGCGAAGCCCATGTTCTCGGCGCCGATCAGGTTTCCTGCGGGCACTGGGCAATCATCGAAGAACAGTTCAGCGGTGTCTGACGCCCACCAGCCCATTTTCTTCAGCTGCCGTCCCACGGTGAAACCCGGTGTGCCTTTCTCGATCAGTAACAGGCTGATGCCACCGAAACCCGGTTCGCCCGTTCGCACTGCGACGGTATAGAAATCCGCGCGCACGCCGCTGGTGATAAAGGTCTTGCTGCCACTGACCCGGTAAAAGTCACCGTCGCGCACGGCACGGGTTTGCAGGTTGGCGACGTCGGAACCGCCGCCGGGCTCGGTGATGGCCAGGGCGCTGATCTTCTCTCCCGACAGCACCTGGGGCAGCACTCGGTCCCGCACTTCGGGTCGGGCCCACTTGAGGATGGGCGGCAAGCCGATATCCAGCGACCCCAGGCCGGCAACCAACCCGCCTGAGCCACAACGCATCAACTCTTCACTGGCGGCAACCTTGGCGAACAGATCCCCTTCGTGGCTGCCTCCGTAGGCCTCCGGGTACCCGATGCCGAGAACCCCCGCCGCGCCGGCCTTGAGGTAGAGCTCGCGAGGAAAGCTTTCGGCTTCTTCCCACTGCGAGACGTCAGGAAGAATCTCGCGTTCGACGAAACGTCTGACGCTGTCGCGGACCAATTGGTGGCTGGGGTCGAAGTATTCCTGAAAGGCAGACATCGGCGAGCTCCACTGAAGGGGTCAGTGAAGTTAACCGAGCGCTTGCTTGGTTTTCAACAGGATTGTGTCATTCAGACGGACCGCGCCGCCTGCATCGCGAGCAAGCTCGCTCCCACAGGGGTTCTGCGGTGCACACAAAACCAATGTGGGAGCGAGCTTGCTCGCGATGGCGTCAGCATGGACGCCACATGAACTCAGAGCGAAATCGGCTTACGCCCGGCAAACGAATGTGCCAGCGTCCCGCCATCCACCAGCTCCAGCTCGCCACCCAGCGGTACGCCATGGGCGATGCGCGAGGCGATCAGGCCTTTGCTGCTGAGCAATTGGGCGATGTAGTGCGCCGTGGCTTCACCTTCCACAGTCGGGTTGGTGGCCAGAATGACTTCGGTGAAGGTGCCGGCCTCTTCGATCCGTGCCATCAACTGCGGAATGCCGATGGCTTCCGGCCCCAAGCCGTCGAGCGGCGACAGATGGCCCTTGAGCACGAAATAGCGCCCGCGGAAACCGGTCTGCTCCACCGCATAGACGTCCATCGGCCCTTCCACCACGCAGAGCAAGGTATCGTCGCGACGGGTATCGGCGCATTGCGGGCACAGATCATCTTCCGTCAGCGTACGGCACAAGCGGCAGTGACCGACCCCTTCCATGGCCTGGCTCAGGGCCAGCGCCAGGCGCGAGCCGCCGCTGCGGTCACGCTCGAGCAACTGCAACGCCATGCGCTGGGCGGTTTTCTGACCCACGCCTGGCAGAATTCGCAGGGCGTCGATCAGTTGGCGAATCAAAGGGCTGAAGCTCATGGTGGAAAAGTCCGACAAAACAACGAGACGCGGTTTATACCCGCGCCTCGGTTGAGCGTCAAATTGCAGCGTGAATTACTCAGTCCCGGGAAACCCGAACCACCAATTTACCGAAGTTGCGCCCTTCCAGCAGGCCGATGAACGCATCAGGCGCCTGTTCCAGGCCATCGACCACGTCTTCGCGGAACTTCACCTTGCCATCGCGTACCCAGGGCGCCATGGCACTGAGGAATTCCGGCTGGCGATCACCATAGTCATCGAACACGATGAAGCCCTGGATGCGCACCCGCTTGGTCAACAGGGTGCGCTGCAACAGTGGCAGGCGATCCGGGCCGCTCGGCGCCTCATGGGCGTTATAGGACGCGATCAAGCCACACAGCGGAATCCGTGCCTTGGGATTGAGCAATGGCACCACGGCGTCGAATACCTTGCCGCCGACGTTTTCATAATAGATGTCGATGCCCTTGGGACAGGCTTGCGCCAGTTCGTCGGCAAAGTCCGGGCTCTTGTGGTCGATGCAGGCGTCGAAGCCCAACTCGTCGACCACATAACGGCACTTTTCCGCACCGCCTGCCACACCGACCACGCGCAACCCCTTGATCTTTGCCACCTGGCCGACCACCGAGCCCACCGCCCCGGACGCCGCTGCGACCACCAGGGTTTCGCCGGCTTTCGGCTGGCCGATGTCCATCAGGCCCATGTACGCGGTCATGCCGGGCATACCCAGCACCCCGAGGGCCATGGAAGGGCTTGGCAGCGCGGGAATCGGAATGATGCTGCGACCGTCATTGATGCTGTGGCTTTGCCAACCGGTGGCACCCACCACCAGGTCACCTTCCTGAAACTTCGGATTGAGCGAGCGCTCGACCCGGCTGACAGCGCCCCCGGTCATGACTTCGCCGATTTCCACCGGTGCGGCGTAGGACGGTGCGTCACTCATGCGCCCGCGCATGTAGGGATCCAGCGACAGGAAAACGGTCTTGAGCAGCACCTGACCGTCGGCCAGGTCCGGCAGCGCCACCCGCTCCATACGGAAGTTTTCCGGCGTTGGCGCGCCCACCGGGCGAGAAGCCAGGACAATGCGTTGATTGAGGGTCATGGGGTCGGACATGGCAGCGTCTCCTGTGATCGATGAGGTTCAGTGATGTAGGGAGCAGACCTTTGTGGCGGTATGGTGTTCGATGTTTATTCAGCAAGACCGAGGCGAATTCATCGCGGGCAAGTCGGATCGCCGCACCGCCGCTCCCACATTTGGAATGCAACCCCCCCTGTGGGAGCGAGCTTGCTCGCGATGACGGCATTCCAGACACTACATCTCCAATGCCGAAAACAAAAATGCCAGGCGCTATGCCTGGCATTTTTGTAACTCATCTGCCGCCTGAAGGCGAATCAGAATGGCAGTTTCATGCCCGGCGGCAGTTGCATGCCGGCAGTCATGCTGCCCATTTTGTCCTGGCTGTTGGCTTCGATCTTGCGCACGGCATCGTTGACCGCGGATGCGATGACCGCTTCCAGCATTTCCTTGTCGTCTTCGCTCATGCCTTCGACCAGGCTTGGGTCGATGGTCACGCTCTTGACGTCATGACGACCGGTCATCACCACGGTGACCATATCGCCACCGGCCTTACCGGTGACTTCGGCGTTGGCCAGTTCTTCCTGCATCTTGGCCATTTTTTCCTGCATCTGCTGCGCCTGCTTCATCAGGCCGGCCATGCCACCTTTCATCATGGTAA
This sequence comes from Pseudomonas sp. GW823-FHT06E10, assembly GCF_058794995.1. Classification (NCBI taxonomy): domain Bacteria; kingdom Pseudomonadati; phylum Pseudomonadota; class Gammaproteobacteria; order Pseudomonadales; family Pseudomonadaceae; genus Pseudomonas; species Pseudomonas sp. GW823-FHT06E10. The sequence continues at coordinate 39,013 of NZ_JBXAHJ010000015.1, forward strand.
TCACCTCAAAAGTACTTGGATTAAAACAGCGCCCGGCCCATGCGGCCAGGTGCCTTCAGTTATTAGCCCTGAGTGACCAGGGCGTCGACAGGTTCAATAGTATCGTTACGGACCACCGCACCGAACTGCTGCATCATTTGCTGGATGAACGGATCACCGTGGATCGATTCCTCTGCCTCGCGCTGACGGTTGGCGCGGCGGCGCGAAGCCGCTTGTGCCGGGGTTTCCTGCTCGGGCTTGATCAGCTCGATGCTCAGGGTCAGCGTGCGCTGGTGATACTGGTTCAGCGCATCGTTGAGGCGACGCTGTTGAGTGGCGTTGAACAAGGCACTGTGGGCCGGGTCCAGGTGCATCAGCCAATTGTCGCCATCGACCGCGATCAGCGTGCAGTTGGCGGCGATACTGCCGGTCATGCCGGAGATCGGCAATTTCGGGAACAGCTCCAGCCATTGCAGGGCCAGACCAGTGGCCGGCATCGCCGCGGGCTCAGGCTCGGGCTCCGGAGCCGGGTCGGCGGCATGCTCGCTGGCCAGTTCGTCGAGGTAACTGTAGGCCGAATCCATGTCCGGCTCGATGTAATCCTCGTCCAGCGGCGGCTCGTCATCCAGGTCCATGCCCGGCGTCGCGGCATCGACGTCGGCCACCGAAGGTTCCGGGATCGGCGCGGCGGCCCACTCCGGGGCGTCCGGCACCACGCTGTCCGGCGTCGGCATCGGCGGTAATTCGGGTTGTTCGCTGGCGGTTTCCAGCACCGGCTCTGCCGCCGGTTGCTGGACGGGCGCTGGCTCGACCGGGTCATTCCACGGCAGGTCGACAACCTCTTCGACCACGACCGCTTCAACCACAGGCACAGGCGCAGGTTCTGGCACAACGACCGGCGCAACCGGTTCCGGTGCAGGCGCTGGAGCTGCCACTGGCGCAGCCGCTATCGGCGCAACGGCCGCCGCGACTACCGGCGCAACAACCGGCGCGGCAGCCACTGAGTTTGCGGAATCAACTGTGGCCTGGCTGATCCCCACTGGCTTTAGCGGTTGCCTCGGGGCATCCGCGGTGTCTGCGGGCCGGAACGCCAGCATCCGCAGCAACACCATTTCAAAACCGCCCCGGGGATCCGGCGCCAGCGGCAGGTCGCGGCGCCCGATCAGGCCCATCTGGTAGTAGAACTGCACGTCTTCGGCCGGCAACGCCTGGGCCAGTGCCAGCACGCGATCACGGTCGCCGTGACCGTTGTCGACACCTTCCGGCAAAGCCTGGGCGATGGCAACGCGGTGCAGCACATTGAGAATTTCCGAAAGCACGCCGTTCCAGTCCGGGCCTTGTTCGGCCAGATGGCGGACGGCTTCGAGCAACGCCTTGGCATCGCCTTCGATCAGGGCATGCAGGACGTCGTAGACCTGCCCGTGATCGAGGGTCCCGAGCATCGCCCGCACGTCGGCGGCCATGACCTTGCCTTCACCGAAGGCAATCGCCTGGTCGGTCAGGCTCATGGCATCACGCATCGACCCGTCGGCGGCACGGCCCAGCAGCCACAGCGCATCGTCTTCGAACGGCACGTTCTCGACACCCAGTACGTGGGTCAGGTGCTCGACAACGCGTTCCGGCGTCATGTTCTTCAGGGAGAACTGCAGGCACCGCGACAGAATCGTTGCAGGAAGTTTCTGCGGGTCAGTGGTCGCCAGGATGAACTTGACGTAGGGTGGCGGCTCTTCGAGGGTTTTGAGCAGTGCGTTGAAGGAATGGCTGGAGAGCATGTGCACTTCGTCGATCAGGTAGACCTTGAAGCGCCCGCGGCTCGGGGCGTACTGCACGTTGTCGAGCAATTCGCGGGTATCTTCGACCTTGGTGCGGCTCGCGGCGTCGATCTCGATCAGGTCGACAAAGCGGCCTTCGTCGATTTCGCGACACACCGAGCATTCGCCACAGGGGGTCGAAGTGATACCTGTCTCGCAGTTAAGGCATTTGGCAATGATCCGCGCGATGGTGGTCTTGCCGACCCCACGGGTACCGGTAAAGAGATAGGCGTGGTGCAGCCGCTGGCTGTCCAAGGCATTGATCAGAGCCTTGAGCACATGGGTCTGGCCGACCATTTCGCGGAACGAGCGCGGACGCCATTTACGTGCAAGAACCTGATAACTCATCGAAAACCGTCGCAGCGAAGGAAGCAGAAGCGGCTAATGCTAGCGGAGCAAGGGACAAATTGCATCCGGTGCGCTCGTGTATTGTGGCTAAGCTGCACATCGGGGGCTTTTAACGGAGTGTTTATGCGGCTGGCCTTGGGGGCATTGCTGTTGATCAGCCTGGACGGCGTGGCTGCGCAAGCACCGCTGCGCTTCGTGATATCCGACAGCTGGACCATGCCCATGGTGCAGCTTGAACGGGGCAAGCCGACCCAGGGCATCCTGTATGACGTGATGCTCAGCCTCGCGACCCAGGTCGGCGTGCCGGCCGAATTCCATGTATTGCCTCGCGGGCGGGTGGAAAACGCCATGGCGCAAGGCGAGGTCGATGTCCGCTGTTATGCCGCGCAATCGTGGCTGCCCGATCAGCCTGACGATTATCTCTGGAGCATCCCGCTCTTCATTCAACCTGACTTGTTGATCACCCGGCATGCGCCGCCCGGCGCAGTCAACCCCGCCAACTTGCCGGAACAGCCCATTGGCACCGTGCTCGGTTACAGCTACCCGACCCTGCAGCCGCTGTTCGACACCGGCCAACTGCAGCGCGACGACGCACGCAATCAGGAACAAGTGCTGGAAAAGCTCCTGGCCGGCCGCAATCGCTATGCCGTCAGCAATCAATGGAGCCTGGACTGGTTCAATCACCGCCTGCTGCCGGAGCAGCAACTGCAAGGCGTGGCAGTGCTGCAGGAAAACCAAATCGGTTGCTACATTCGCAACGACCCGAAGATCCCGGTGCAGAGCATCCTGCGCACCCTGGCGCGGATGAAGATGTCCGGGGAGATCGATGAGGTTGTTCGGCTGTATATCGGTGGCGAGCCTGCGGCTGTGGATAAACCGCAAACGGCAAAAAACCGCCCTGGACAAGATCCTGGCAGCTAGCGAAAGTCTGATTTCAGAAGAATAACGCGAGAGAACACTCGCGTGGCGTTAAGGTGGTAACCCTACCAGCCACACCCCGGCACACAATGTCACCGCTGCGGCTGCTCCCTTCCAGGCCTGACCGGGTTCACGGCTGATCGTTGCGGGGGGACCGATAGGGTCACCATAACGACGCTCACCTGTCGGCGAGCCGCGCCATTGTACCTATCTGAGGCGAAGTTACAACCGTTGGTTTCGGATTAAAAACATGAGGGGCTTCAAGCACTTGCTATTGCGCCTCAAGCACCTCGTCCACCCTGCCGCCCTCCTGCTGAATCACCAGATGAATAAAGTGCAGCTTGGCAATGACGGATGGCGGCAGGACGAACGGATAGAAATCCGGCTGCCCCATGCTACGTGACAATTCGTTGAGCATGCCCGCCAGTTCGATCCAGGCATTGACGAACGACAGGAACGCCGCGCCGCCGGGATGCTGCGGATCGTAAAGGGTTTGAGGTGGAAACGGCTGATAGTCGAAGTCCATTTCCCGGGCACTCATGCCAAACCCCAGCGCAGTGTCTACCGCATCCATCATGTGCAGGTAATGCGCCCACGTTTCCGCCCAGTCTTCCCACGGATGCATGGTCGCATAGGCGCTAACGTAGTGCTGCTGCCAGTCGAGCGGTGCGCCCTGCTGATAATGCCGCTCGAGGGCTTCGGCATAGCTGGCGCGCTCATCGCCGAACAATTCGCGAAAAGGCTCAAGCCACTGGCCATTGGCGATCAATCGATCCCAGTAGTAGTGCCCGACTTCGTGACGAAAATGCCCGAGCAGCGTGCGATAGGGTTCGTGCATTTGCACTCGCACCTGCTCGCGGTGCGCATCGTCGGCTTCCTTGATATCGAGGGTGACCAGGCCGTTGGCGTGCCCGGTAGTGGGCGGTTTGCCTTCGAGGTCCACGCCGATGAAATCGAAGGCAAGGCCCGTGTCTTCATCGACGGTTTTGGGAATCACCTGTAACCCCAGGCTGAGCAGTTGCGCGACCAGACGCCGCTTGGCGGTTTCCACCTTGCGCCAGCGCTCGTGGTTGTCGGCTATCGATAGGTCAGGAATGGTGCGATTGAGGCTGCAGGCAATGCACAAGACGTCACGGTCATTGGCAGGCAGCAACCAATTACAGGCCGCCGGGGAGTCGAGATTGGCGCAGCGTCGAAACAGGCCCGCCCCGGGATCGGCACCCAGCCGCCAGGTGCCTGCCTGCACACCCGGTTGCAGCGCAGACAAGCGACTCTGCTCCGGCTGATAACCCAACGCCGCTGAACAGGCCAGGCACTGGCTGTTGCGAAAGAACAGCGACTGCCCGCAACGACAGGACCAGACCTTGCTGTTGCGCGAGCTTTCGCCCATGAACGGCGCGGCGATGCGCGAGCTGAGTTGCTCGAAGAAAGGGTACATGGCGATCTCTCCCTGGGGCTTGCCAAGACTAGATCATTTCCAAGAAATGATTGCTCCCATGGTGCGAATGGAATGCTTGCACCTGATAGCAAGTCGAGCGCAACACCTGTGGGAGCGAGCTTGCTCGCGATGGCGGCAGATCAGCCAATATTAATGTCGGCAGTAACGCCCTCATCGCGAGCAAGCTAGCTCCCACATTTAAATCGCGCCTTTAATCGGTCTTGCCATACTCGCGCAACGTTTTGATAAGTGCCTCTTCATCCAGCACTTTCAAGCCCAGCTCATTGGCCTTGGTCAACTTCGAACCGGCACCCGGCCCAGCCACCACGCAATGGGTCTTGGCCGACACCGAGCCGGCGACCTTGGCGCCGAGGCTTTCGAGTTTGTCCTTGGCGATATCGCGGCTCATCAGCTCCAGCGAACCGGTCAGCACCCAGGTCTGCCCGGCCAGCGGCAAGCCTTCGACGACCTTCTTCTCGCTCTGCCAGTGCATGCCGAAATCGGCCAGTTGCTTCTCCGCCGCTTCGGCCAATTGGCGATTGGCCTCGACCGCGAAGAACTCGCGCACCGAATTGGCCTGTTTTTCCGGCAGCGCCTGGCGCATATCCAGCCAGTCAGCACCGATCACAGCCTGCAGCGAGCCGAATTTGTCCGCCAGTTTCTGCGCCCCGCCCGGCCCTACCAAGGGGATATGCAGCTTGTCGAGGAAACCGCCCAGCGTGGTGCTCGCCGAAAACTCGGCACCCAGCTCGCCCTGATCCTGAATCTGCAGGCCATGCCTGAGCAAATCAGCGATCACCTGCCGGTTATGCTCATCCTCGAAGAAACTGTGGATCTCGTGCGCGACTTCCAGGCCAACATCCGGCAAGTACGTCAGCACCTGCGGCAAGGCCTGTTGCACCCGCTCCAGCGAACCCAGGGAGCGGGCCAGGACCTTGGCTGTCTCCTCGCCGACATCAGGAATCCCCAGGGCGTAGATGAACCGCGCCAGCCCCGGCCTCTTGCTGTCTTCGATGGCGCCGAGCAGGTTCTTGCTCGACAGTTCGGCAAAGCCTTCCAGATCGACGATCTGCTCGAAGGTCAGGGCGTACAGATCCGCAGGCGAGCTCACCAGGCCTTCGTCGACCAGTTGCTCGACACTCTTCTCACCCAGGCCTTCGATGTCCATGGCGCGACGGGAAACGAAGTGAATGATGGCCTGTTTGAGTTGCGCACCACAGGCCAGCCGACCGACGCAGCGATACACCGCGCCTTCACTGACCGTTTCGCGCCCCTTGCTGCGCTTGATCAGTTGCGTGCGCTCGACATGGGAACCGCACACCGGACATTGCTCGGGAATCTGTACTGGCCGGGCGTTTTCCGGACGACGCTCCATGACCACTTGCACCACTTGCGGAATCACGTCACCGGCACGGCGGATGATCACCGTGTCGCCGATCATCAGGCCCAGGCGCGCGACTTCGTCCATGTTGTGCAACGTGGCGTTGGCCACCGTGACGCCCGCGACCTTGACCGGTTTCAGACGCGCCACCGGCGTCACCGCCCCGGTGCGGCCGACCTGGAACTCCACATCGAGCAGCTCGGTGAGCTCTTCCATCGCCGGGAATTTGTGGGCGATGGCCCAGCGCGGTTCGCGGGCGCGGAAACCCAGTTCGCGTTGGGAGGCAATGCTGTTGACCTTGAACACCACGCCGTCGATTTCATACGGCAGCGCGCTGCGACGCTCACCGATGTCGCGGTAGTAATCCAGGCACTCGGCGATGCCGTGCGCCAGTTTCAACTCATGACTGATCGGCATGCCCCAGGCCTGGAGTTGCTGCAAATTGCCGATGTGCGTATCGGCGATATCCGCCGACACCTGGCCGATGCCGTAGCAGCAGAACTCCAGCGGGCGATTGGCGGTGATCTTCGAGTCCAGCTGGCGCAAACTGCCCGCCGCCGCGTTGCGCGGGTTGGCGAAGGTCTTGCCGCCGACTTCCAGTTGCGTGGCGTTGAGCCGCTCGAAACCGGCCTTGGACATGAACACTTCGCCGCGCACCTCCAAGGTCGCCGGCCAGCCGGTGCCGTGCAGCTTGAGCGGAATGTTGCGTACGGTGCGCACGTTGACGCTGATGTCTTCGCCGGTGGTGCCATCGCCGCGGGTCGCGCCGCGCACCAGCACGCCATCCTGATACAGCAGGCTGACGGCCAGGCCATCAAGCTTGGGCTCACAGCTATATTCAACGGTTGCGCCGCCACCGAACAGGTCGCCCGCCGGCAGGTCCAGGCCTTCGGTCACCCGACGGTCGAACTCACGCATGTCGGTTTCTTCGAAGGCGTTACCGAGACTGAGCATCGGCACTTCGTGACGCACCTGGGTAAACGCCGACAGCGCCGCGCTGCCCACTCGCTGGGTTGGCGAGTCGCTGGTGATCAGTTCGGGATTGGCCGCTTCCAGAGCCTTGAGCTCGCTGAACAAGCGGTCGTACTCGGCGTCCGGAATGCTCGGTTCGTCGAGCACGTGGTAACGATAGTTGTGCTGATCCAGCTCAGCGCGCAGCTCTAAAATACGGTTCTTGGCGGCGGTCATGGGTGTTCTCTCATAAAGCAAAAGAGCAGCCGAGGCTGCTCAATCTGTTTTGCCGATCATCCCGCGCACCGCGCGGGAATAACCATTTCAATCAACGTTTCTGGGTCAGGGCGCGGCGTTCGAACTCGACAATGCGCTGACGGTAGTGCTCGATCGTCTGGGCGGTCAGCACGCTGCGCTGGTCGTCCTTGAGCTCACCGTTGAGCTCCTGGGACAGTTTACGCGCCGCTGCCACCATCACGTCGAAGGCTTGCTTCGGATGGCGAGGACCTGGCAGACCCAGGAAGAAACTCACCGCCGGGGTGCTGAAGTGGTCGATGTCGTCCAGGTCGAATACGCCAGGCTTGACGGCGTTGGCCATGGAGAACAGCACTTCACCGTTGCCGGCCATGCTTTCGTGGCGATGGAAAATATCCATCTCGCCGAAACGCAAACCGCTCTCCAGAATGTTCTGCAACAGCGCCGGGCCCTTGAAGCCGGCAGCGTCGCGGCAGATCACGCTGATCACCAGCACTTCTTCAGCTTGCGGCTGATCCTTGTCGTTGACCGCTGGCGCGGACTTGGTGTTGTCCGGGAAATCGTCGTCGCGGCTGCTGAAGCTCGGGCCGCCGTCCAGATCCAGGCTGAGGTTCATGTCGCCCTGGGAAGGCTCGCTGTGGCCACGCTTGCCGCGTTTGGAGCCCGACTCGCGAGGCTCCCGGGCCGGCATGCTCACCGACGGCAGATCCTGCTCGTCCAGTTGCGGCTCTTTATGTGCGTCCAGCACGCGCGGCGGGCCCAGCAGCTCGGCGCTGCTGTCCTCGTCCGGCAGGTTGGACAGACTTCGATCAAGACGGAACTTCAGTTTTCCCTTGCCGCCGCGCATACGGCGCCAGCCATCGAAAAGAATACCGGCAATGACAATAATGCCGATGACGATCAGCCACTCGCGCAGACCGATTTCCATGTAATCCCGTGCCTCTATAAAAAATGCTGAAAAATAAGGGGTTTACAACCTGCAAACCGCTTTAAAACGTGGCGCCAACTCTATGTTCTGACAGGCGTTTTGCCCACGTATACGAAAAATTGACATTAAACTAGCACGACCAAAGGCAACTTTACACCGTCTACCACGTTGGCTAGCGCGAATATGTCGATTGGCCAGCAAGTCGAAGCCAGGAAAAGAGTCCTACAAACCGCAAACACTCTTCCTACAACCACGACTCAGGCATCCACCATCGCCATCGCCTCCTCGACATCCACCGCCACCAGACGTGAACAACCGGGTTCGTGCATCGTCACACCCATCAGTTGTTCGGCCATTTCCATGGCGATCTTGTTGTGGGTGATATAGATGAACTGCACTGTCTGTGACATCTCTTTTACCAATCGCGCGTAGCGTCCAACGTTAGCGTCATCCAGTGGCGCGTCAACCTCATCGAGCATGCAGAACGGCGCCGGGTTCAACTTGAAGATCGCAAAAACCAGAGCCAATGCGGTCAGGGCCTTTTCGCCGCCGGAGAGCAAATGGATGGTGCTGTTCTTCTTTCCTGGCGGCTGCGCCATGATTGTTACCCCTGTATCGAGTAGATCTTCGCCCGTCAGTTCCAAATACGCGCGGCCTCCACCGAAAACTTTTGGGAAAAGCGCCTGTAAACCGCCATTGATCTGATCAAAGGTATCCTTGAAACGGTTGCGGGTTTCCTTGTCGATCTTGCGAATCACGTTCTCAAGGGTTTCAAGGGCTTCCACCAGATCGTCGTTCTGCGCATCCAGATAACGCTTACGCTCCGATTGTTGCTGGTACTCATCGATGGCCGCCAGGTTGATCGCGCCCAGACGCTGGATCCGGGCGGCGATGCGCTCGAGTTCTTCCTCGGCTTCCTTCTCGCTGGCCTCGGCAGTCAGGGTCGCGAGTACGCCGTGGAGATCGTAGCCGTCTTCCAGCAATTGGTCCTGCAAAGTCTTGCGGCGTACGGTCAGGGCTTGCCATTCCATGCGCTGGGTTTCGAGCTGGCTGCGAATCAACTGGGATTGCTGTTCGGCCTGGCTGCGGCGCTTCTCGGCGTCGCGCAGTTCGCGGTCGGCATCTTCGAGGGCGATCTGCGCGGTCTTGAGTTCTTCGTCGACGGTCATGCGCTTGTCGAGCAACTCCTCGAGTTTCAGGCGCAGCTCTTCCAGTGGCGCTTCGCCCTCCTCCAGATTGAGGCTCAGTTGCTCGCGTTTTTCGGTCAGGCGCTCGGACTGCATCTCGAGACGCTCCAGCGCCTGGCGCGTCGAATCATGCTGCGCCTTGAGCGAGCCCAGACGCACCGCCAGCTGATGGGCGTGATCCTTGTGCTGCCGCGCTTCCTGACGCACCCGGTCCAGACGCTCACGCAGGCTGTCGCGCTGGGCCAGCAGCAACTCACGCTGCTCGGTGTCCTGCGCCATGCTGTCGAGGGCTTCCTGCAATTGCAGGCGCGCTTCGCCGATGTTTTCGTGTTCCAGCGCTCGCTGCTCATCGAGTTCGATGAGCTCTTCGTCGAGGCGGGTACGGCGCAGGGTCAATTGTTCGGCCTTGGCCTTGCCGGCAGACAATTGAGCCTTCAACTCACCTTGCTGACGTGCTTCGTCCTGCAGCAAACGGCGCAGATGTTCGCGACCGTTCTCCTGCTGACGCTGCTGTGCCCTGAGATTTTGCAGTCGGGTTTCCAGGGTTTCGACAGCGGCTTCGCGTTCTTCGCGCTCCAGGCCCAGTTGCTGGATTTCCTGACCCCGGGCGAGCACGCCGCTTTCCGCTTCACTGGCCCGACGCACCCGCAGAAAATGCCGACCGACCCAGTAACCGTCGCGGCTGATCAGGCTCTGCCCGGCAGCCAATTGAATGCGCAAGGCCAAGGCCTGTTCGAGGCTGTCCACCGGCTTGACCTGCCCCAGCCATGGCGACAGATCGAGCTGCGCCTCGACCTTGTCCAGCAGGCTGCCCGGCACCCGTACGCCATCGCTGGACGGGCTGAGCAAGCGCAAGTCGCCCTGGGCAAACCCGGACAGATCGAAATCGTTGAAGTCGTCCACCAGCACCGCTTGCAGGTCGGCACCCAGCACGGTTTCCACCGCCAGTTCCCAACCGGCCTCAACCTTCAGGCCTTCGGCCAGGCGCGGGCGATTCGCAAGATTCTGTTCGCGCAGCCATTCGGCGGTACCGGTGCCGGGGTCGAGCGCGGCTTGCTGCAAAGCTTCGAGTGAAGCCAGCCGACCGTTGAGGCGCTGCAAATCGCCTTGCGCCTGCTGCTGCGCGGTCAGCGCTTGCTGCAATTCCTGACGCAACTGCTCAAGCTTTTCGACCTGGGCTTCTTCGCTGGTCTGCAAATCCTCGAGCGTCGCTTCGGATTCGGCGAGCTGCTCGCTGAGCGCCATGATCGCCGCGTCTTCCGGGTCCGCCGAGAGCAAGGCGCGTTCTTCGCCAAGACGCTTCTGGCGATCGGCCAGGCGCTCCAGGCTGGTTTCCAGCTGCTGGATCCGCGATTGCTGCACTTCGGCCTGACGGCGCGGCTCGGCGGCGGTGAGGTTGAACGTATCCCACTGCTCTTGCCAGCCGTGCATGGTGGTTTCGGATTCTTCCAGCGCGGCAGCGGCCTCTTCGGCGGCGGCGCTGGTGACTTCCTGCTCCGGGGTGAGCATGTCCAGCTCTTCGCCGAGGGTCAGCAGCAGCGTGCGGTCGTGGCCCAGGTGCGATTCGGTTTCCAGGCGCGCGCGCTCGGCCTCTTTCAGGTCATCCTGCAACTGGCGCAAACGCTGCTGACCGTGCTGGATGCTCTGCTCGACCCGGGCAATGTCGCCGCCGACCGAGTAGAAGCGCCCCTGCACCAGGTTGAAGCGTTCCGACAGGTCGTGGTGCCCGTCACGCAGGCGCTCGATGCTTGCGTCGGCATTGCGCTGTTCGGCCACCAAGGCTTCGAAAGAAACTTCCTGGTTGCCGATGATCGCTTCACGCTGGCCGACCTGATCGTTCAGCGCCTGCCAGCGCAGGGCCGACAGCTGGGCCTTGAGCTGACGCTCCTCGCCCTTGAATTCCTGATACTTCTTGGCGGCCTCGGCCTGGCGGTGCAAGCGTTCGAGCTGACGCTCAAGCTCTTCGCGCAGGTCGGTCAGGCGCTCAAGGTTTTCGTGGGTGCGGCGGATGCGGTTTTCCGTCTCGCGCCGGCGCTCCTTGTACTTGGAGATACCCGCGGCTTCTTCGATGAAGTTGCGCAGGTCTTCGGGCTTGGACTCGATCAGCTTGGAGATCATCCCCTGCTCGATGATCGAGTAGCTGCGCGGGCCAAGGCCGGTGCCGAGGAAGATGTCGGTGATGTCGCGGCGCCGGCATTTGGTGCCGTTGAGGTAATAGGTAGTCTGGCTGTCGCGGGTCACTTTGCGGCGAATGGAGATTTCCGCATAAGCGGCGTACTCCCCGAGCAAGGTGCCGTCGGAGTTGTCGAACACCAGTTCGATGCTCGCCTGGCTTACCGGCTTGCGGCTGGTGGAGCCGTTGAAGATGACGTCGGTCATCGATTCGCCGCGCAGGTTCTTCGCCGAACTCTCACCCATCACCCAGCGCACGGCGTCGATGATGTTCGATTTGCCGCAGCCATTGGGCCCGACCACCGCCGCCATGTTACTGGGGAAGTTCACCGTGGTCGGGTCGACGAAGGATTTGAACCCCGCCAGCTTGATGCACTTGAGCCGCAAGATCAGGCGTCCGTCAAGGCGGATATCACCAGATCGCAACTGCGCTGGGCGTAAGCCGTCAGCACTTCGCGAATCTGCACAAAGTCACGGGCCAGCACCGCAGCGAGCAAGCGTTCGAACAGTTCGAGGAATTCGCTCATCGACGCTTTGCGCTGCTCCAGCGCGAGAAAATACGCACGGCTCATGGCCGGCTGCAGATTCTCGACTGTCTCCTGCAAGTACGGGTTGTTGGCGAACGGGTACGCGGCGCGCATCACGTTGAAGCTGTCGTCGACGAAAGTGCGGATGTCCTGACGCTCGTAGCTGGCAGTCAGGCGTTGCTGGATCTGCACGAACGGCGCCATGTCGGCCTGGGTTTTCCAGCCGCTGGCCACGGAGTTACCGAGCAGGATATAGAGTTCGCTCATCAGCGTGCACAGGCTCTGCACCTTGTGCGGTGTGAGCTCGGTGACGTGGGCGCCACGTCGCGGCAGGATCGCGATCAGGTGCCGACGCTCGAGGATCAGCAAGGCCTCGCGGACCGAACCACGGCTGACGTTGAGGGCCAGCGTGACCTTCTGTTCCTGGATGCGCTCTCCGGGCTTCATTTCGCCGCGAATGATGCGTTCGGCGAGGTGGTGAGCGATTTGCTCGGCGAGGCTGTCCGGCGCCTTGAACGTCATGGTTGTCCTTCAAACTCTTTGATCTGTACAAGCGGCGCAGTGTAGCGCAATTGCTGCGTCAGGGCGGAGTGCCCGCCCGGAGGTTTTTGGCACGATTCAAGCAAATTCAAGCAAAAAAGCAGGCTATCGAACCAGCGACAATAATTAAGGAACAGGTGGTTAATCGACAAATTGCAATTTCCTGACCTTTAAGTCAGAAAATCATTGACCGAAAAGTCAGACCTGCTAAATTCAGTTCCTATCGGTTAACAACAATAATGAGTCTGCGAGGCCTTCCGTGATCCAGTTTTTACTAAACCAGGAACTCCGTAGCGAGCACGCCCTGGACCCGAACCTGACCGTGCTCAATTATCTGCGCGACCATGTGGGCAAGCCCGGCACCAAAGAAGGCTGCGCCAGCGGTGACTGCGGCGCCTGCACCGTGGTGGTCGGCGAATTGCAGACCGATGATGACGGCCGCGAACACATTCGCTATCGCAGCCTCAACTCGTGCCTGACCTTCGTGTCGTCCCTGCACGGCAAGCAACTGATCAGCGTCGAAGACCTCAAGCACAAAGGTGAACTGCACAGCGTGCAGAAAGCCATGGTCGAGTGCCACGGCTCGCAATGCGGCTTCTGCACCCCAGGCTTTGTGATGTCGCTGTTTGCCCTGCAAAAGAACAGCGATGCACCGGATCATGCCAAGGCCCACGAAGCACTGGCCGGCAACCTCTGCCGTTGCACCGGCTACCGGCCGATCCTGGAAGCCGCCGAGCAGTCCTGCTGCGCCAAGCAACCGGACCAGTTCGACGCCCGCGAGGCCGACACCATCGCACGCCTGAAAGCCATTGCCCCGACCGATATCGGCGAACTCAACAGCGGCGACAAACGCTGCCTGGTGCCGCTGACCGTGGCCGACCTGGCCGACCTCTACGACGCTTATCCACAGGCCCGCCTGCTGGCCGGCGGTACTGACCTGGCGCTGGAAGTCACGCAGTTCCACCGCACCCTGCCGGTGATGATCTACGTCGGCAACGTCGCCGAGATGAAGCGCATCGACCGCTTTGACGATCGCCTGGAAATCGGCGCCGCCACGTCCCTGTCCGATTGCTACGAGGCCTTGAACGCCGAGTACCCGGACTTTGGTGAATTGCTGCACCGCTTCGCGTCCTTGCAGATCCGCAACCAGGGCACCCTGGGCGGCAACATCGGCAACGCCTCGCCGATTGGTGACTCGCCGCCCCTGCTGATCGCCCTCGGCGCGCAAATCGTGCTGTGCAAAGGCGAAACCCGCCGTACCCTGGCGCTGGAAGATTACTTCATCGATTACCGTGTCACTGCGCGCCAGGAAAGCGAGTTTATCGAGAAGATCATCGTGCCCCGCGCCAGCGTCGAAAAACTGTTCCGTGCCTACAAGGTTTCCAAGCGCCTGGACGATGACATCTCGGCAGTCTGCGCCGCCTTCAACATTCGCCTGGAAAACGGCGTCGTCGCTGAAGCCCGCGTCGCCTTCGGCGGCATGGCCGCCATCCCGAAACGCGCCGCAGCCTGCGAAGCCGCGTTGCTCGGCTCGCCATTCAATAACGCCACTGTCGAACGCGCCTGCGCTGCCCTGGGCGAAGACTTCACGCCGCTCTCGGACTTCCGCGCCAGCAAGGAATATCGCCTGCTCAGCGCACAGAACCTGCTGCGCAAATACTTCATCGAACTGCAAACACCGCACATCGAGACTCGGGTGACCGCTTATGTCTAATCATCACGCCGTAGAGAAGACCCAAGCCGAATTGGCTGAACTGTTCGCCAAAGACCTGACCACCGGTGTCGGCCGCAGCGTCAAGCACGACAGCGCCGCCAAGCATGTGGCCGGTGAAGCGCAATACATCGACGACCGCCTGGAGTTTCCGAACCAGTTGCACGTTTATGCGCGCATGTCGGACCGTGCCCACGCCCGGATCATCAGCATCGACACTTCGCCCTGCTACGCCTTTGAAGGCGTGCGCATCGCCATCACCCACGAAGACGTGCCGGGCCTGAAGGACATCGGTCCGTTGCTGCCGGGCGATCCGCTGCTGGCGATCGATACCGTGCAATTCGTCGGTCAACCGGTGATCGCCGTGGCAGCGAAAGACCTGGAAACCGCGCGCAAGGCGGCGATGGCCGCGATCATCGAATACGAAGACCTGGAGCCTGTGCTGGACGTGGTCGAAGCCCTGCGCAAGCGCCACTTCGTACTCGACAGCCACACCCACAAACGCGGCGATTCGGCCACTGCGCTGGCCACTGCCGAACATCGCATCCAGGGCACGCTGCACATTGGTGGCCAGGAACACTTCTACCTGGAAACCCAGATCTCTTCGGTGATGCCGACCGAAGACGGCGGCATGATCGTCTACTGCTCCACGCAGAACCCCACCGAAGTGCAGAAGCTGGTGGCAGAAGTGCTGGACGTGTCGATGAACAAGATCGTTGTCGACATGCGCCGCATGGGCGGTGGTTTCGGCGGCAAGGAAACCCAGGCGGCCAGCCCTGCGTGCCTGTGCGCGGTGATCGCGCACCTCACCGGCCAGCCGACCAAGATGCGTCTGCCACGGGTCGAAGACATGCTGATGACCGGCAAGCGTCACCCGTTCTATGTCGAGTACGACGTGGGCTTCGACAGCACCGGCCGCCTGCACGGTATCAACCTGGAACTGGCCGGCAACTGCGGTTGCTCCCCTGACCTGTCGGCGTCGATCGTCGACCGCGCGATGTTCCACTCGGACAACTCGTACTACCTGGGCGATGCGACCATCAACGGTCACCGCTGCAAGACCAACACCGCGTCGAACACCGCCTACCGTGGTTTCGGCGGCCCGCAAGGCATGGTCGCCATCGAAGAAGTGATGGATGCCATCTCTCGCCATCTGGCCCTGGATCCTTTGGCCGTGCGCAAGGCCAACTACTACGGCAAGACCGAGCGCAACGTCACCCACTACTACCAGACCGTCGAGCACAACATGCTCGAGGAAATGACCGCGGAACTGGAAGAAAGCAGCCAATACGCCGAGCGCCGCGAAGCGATCCGTCGCTACAACGCCAACAGCCCGATCCTGAAAAAAGGCCTGGCACTGACCCCGGTGAAATTCGGTATTTCCTTCACCGCCAGCTTCCTCAACCAGGCCGGTGCCCTGGTGCACGTCTACACCGACGGCAGCATCCACCTGAACCACGGTGGCACCGAAATGGGCCAGGGCCTGAACACCAAGGTCGCGCAAGTCGTGGCCGAAGTGTTCCAGGTGGAAATGGACCGCGTGCAGATCACCGCGACCAACACCGACAAAGTACCGAACACCTCGCCGACCGCCGCTTCCAGTGGCGCCGACCTCAACGGCAAGGCCGCGCAGAACGCCGCCGAAACCATCAAGCAACGCCTGGTGGAATTCGCGGCTCGCCAGTACAAGGTCAGCGAAGAGGACGTGGAATTCCACAACGGCCACGTGCGGGTTCGCGATCACATCCTGACCTTCGAAGCGCTGATCCAGCAGGCGTATTTCGCCCAGGTGTCGCTGTCGAGCACCGGCTTCTACAAGACCCCGAAAATCTACTACGACCGCAGCCAGGCTCGCGGCCGTCCGTTCTACTACTTCGCCTTTGGCGCGGCCTGCTGCGAAGTGCTGGTCGACACCCTGACCGGCGAATACAAGATGCTGCGCACCGACATCCTCCACGACGTCGGCGCCTCGCTGAACCCGGCCATCGACATCGGTCAGGTCGAGGGCGGTTTCATCCAGGGCATGGGCTGGCTGACCATGGAAGAGCTGGTGTGGAACAACAAGGGCAAGCTGATGACCAACGGCCCGGCCAGCTACAAGATCCCGGCCGTAGCGGACATGCCGCTGGACCTGCGGGTGAAGCTGGTGGAAAACCGCAAGAACCCCGAAGACACGGTGTTCCATTCCAAGGCCGTGGGCGAGCCGCCGTTCATGCTCGGCATCGCCTCGTGGTGTGCGATCAAGGACGCCGTGGCGAGCCTGGGCGATTACCGGCATCAACCGAAAATCGACGCCCCGGCGACGCCGGAGCGAGTGCTGTGGGGCTGTGAGCAGATGCGCCAGTTGAAGGCGGCGAAGGCTGTCGAGGCTGAGACCGAGTTGGCTTCGCTCTAGGACCGAGGTGCGGCTATCGCGAGCAAGCTCGCTCCCACAGGGTTATGTGCTGACTGATGGACCTGTACAAATCCAATGTGGGAGCGAGCTTGCTCGCGATGGCGGACTAACAGACACACAGATGTCGAGGTGAACATGTACAACTGGATCGACGCCCTCGCCGACCTGCAAAACCAGGGTGAGCCCTGCGTGCTGGTTACCATCATCGAAGAGCTCGGCTCGACGCCGCGCAACGCTGGCTCGAAGATGGTCATCAGCGCGAACCAGAGCTTCGACACCATCGGTGGCGGGCACCTGGAATACAAGGCCATGAAGATCGCTCGCGAGATGCTCGCCAGCGGCAAGCAGGACACCCATCTGGAGCGCTTCAGCCTCGGCGCCAGCCTCGGCCAGTGCTGCGGTGGCGCGACCGTATTGCTGTTCGAACCGATGGGCCAGGTTCAGGCGCAGATCGCCGTGTTCGGTGCCGGCCACGTAGGCCGCGCGCTGGTGCCACTGCTGGCCAGCCTGCCCTGCCGGGTGCGCTGGATCGATTCGCGGGAAGATGAATTCCCCGAGCAGATCCCCCATGGCGTGCGCAAGATCGTCAGCGAAGAACCGGTGGATGAAATCGATGATCTGCCGGCCGGCAGCTACTACATCGTGATGACCCACAACCATCAACTCGACCTCGAACTGACCGCTGCGATCCTCAAGCGCAACGACTTCGCCTACTTCGGCCTGATCGGTTCGAAGACCAAACGGGTGAAGTTCGAACATCGCCTGCGCGACCGCGGTTTCGACAACAGCGTCGTGCAACGCATGCGCTGCCCGATGGGCATCGGCGAAGTCAAAGGCAAGCTGCCTGTGGAAATCGCCATCTCCATCGCCGGCGAAATCATCGCCACCTATAACGCGAACTTCGGCCAGCAAACCTCCAGCGCCGGATCGATTGCCAAACTGCTGCCTGCCTCACGCCGCAGCCAAGCCTCCAACTGAGAATTCTCATGCCTCTGACTCGCAAAGCCTACCGCGCCGCCATCCTGCACAGCATCGCCGACCCAGCCGTCGTTGGCATCGAAGCCTCCTACGAGTATTTCGAAGACGGCTTGCTGGTTGTGGATAACGGCCAGATCAGCGCCCTCGGTCACGCCAGCGAACTGCTGCCGACCCTGCCGGCGGACGTCGAAATCACCCACTACCAGGATGCACTGATCACCCCCGGCTTCATCGACACCCACATCCACCTGCCGCAAACCGGCATGGTCGGCGCCTATGGCGAGCAACTGCTGGACTGGCTCAACACCTACACCTTCCCGTGCGAAAGCCAGTTCGCCGACAAGGCCCACGCCGACCAGGTCGCGGACATTTTCATCAAGGAACTGCTGCGCAACGGCACCACCACTGCGCTGGTGTTCGGCAGCGTGCACCCGCAATCGGTGAACTCGTTCTTCGAAGCGGCCCAGCAGCTCGACCTGCGGATGATCGCCGGCAAGGTGATGATGGACCGCAACGCCCCGGACTACCTGACCGACACCGCCGAATCCAGCTATGTGGAAAGCAAGGCGCTGATCGAGCGCTGGCACGGCAAGGGTCGTCTGCACTACGCGGTCACCCCACGCTTCGCACCGACCAGCACCCCGGAACAGCTAACCCTGGCCGGCCAGCTGCTGACCGAATACCCGGATCTGTACATGCAGACCCACATCAGCGAAAACCTCAAGGAAATCGAGTGGGTCAAGGCGCTTTTCCCGGAGCGCAAGGGTTACCTGGACGTCTACGATCACTACCAGTTGCTCGGCGAGCGCTCAGTGTTCGCCCACGGTGTGCACCTGTGCGATGACGAGTGCGCGCGACTGGCAGAAACAGGTTCGGCCATCTCGTTCTGCCCGACCTCGAACTTCTTCCTCGGCAGCGGCCTGTTCAACCTGCCGATGGCCGAGAAGCACAAGCTCAATGTCGGTATCGGCACCGATGTGGGTGGTGGCACCAGTTTCTCGCTGCTGCAAACCCTCAACGAAGCCTACAAGGTCATGCAACTGCAAGGTGCACGCCTGAGCCCGTTCAAGTCGCTGTACCTGGCCACCCTCGGCGGCGCCCGCGCATTGCGCCTGGAAGACAAGATCGGCAACCTGCAACCGGGCACCGACGCCGACTTCCTGGTGCTGGACTACAACGCCACGCCGCTGCTGAGCTATCGCCTGAAGCAGGCCAATAACATCGCCGAGACATTGTTTGTGTTGATGACCCTGGGGGATGACCGGACCGTGCAGCAGACCTATGCAGCGGGGAATCTGGTGCATCAGCGGTAAATTTCTCCGGACATAAAAAATCCCCCGTGATCATCAGATTCCGGGGGATTTTTTATGCCCTATACCTGTAGGAGCGAGCCTGCTCGCGATGAACCTGAGGGCGCCACGGGGTGTCAGGCTTCCCGCGTAATCGTTAACGACCATCGCGAGCAGGCTCGCTCCTACAGGGGGCGGTGTCAGATTTTCGCGGGTGAACGCCCAGGCTTCTTGGTCTGCAGCAAATGCGAGAACACCGCATGCAGATCATCCGACGCACTTTCCTCATCGAGGTTGAGTTTGCTGTCGATGTGATCCATGTGATGCATCATCAGGTTCACCGCCAGTTCAGCGTCGCGCTTTTCGATGGCGTCGATCAACTGGGTGTGCTCGTCGTAGGAGCAATGGGAACGGTTGCCGCTTTCGTACTGGGCGATGATCAGCGACGTCTGGGACACCAGGCTGCGCTGGAAGCTGATCAACGGGGCGTTCTTCGCCGCTTCGGCCAGTTTCAGGTGAAACTCGCCCGACAGACGGATACCGGCACCGCGATCACCGCGCGAGAAGCTGTCGCGTTCATCGTTGACCATCTGGCGCAACTCGGCAATCTGCTCGGCGGTAGCGTGCTGAACCGCCAATTCGGTGATCGCACGCTCGACCAGACGGCGGGCCATGAACACCTGACGGGCTTCATCGACGCTCGGGCTGGCGACCACGGCGCCGCGATTCGGACGCAGCAGCACCACGCCTTCATGGGCCAGGCGCGACAAGGCGCGGCGAATGATGGTGCGGCTGACCCCGAAAATTTCCCCCAGCGCTTCTTCGCTCAACTTGGTGCCGGGCGCCAGACGCTGCTCGAGGATGGCCTCGAAGATATGCGCGTAGACAATATCGTCCTGGGTACCGCTGCGGCCGGCTTTGCCTGCTCGCGGTTGTTTCTTTAGGGGTTGCAACTGTTCGTTCATGGGCACTCGAGTCGGAAGAACTGCGGCGAATTGACCGTGACTGTAATACGGCACAGTGGGTCGCTGGCAAGTATCGCGTAAAAAACACTGCGATTGTACACAATGGAGGGTGGCAACACGACTGTACGGCTGAATGTTGCCTCGGCTGTATCGCAACGTCTGGTTACTTTTGAGTTTAGGCTTGTTCACAGAATACGCCCTTGTAACGCGATCCCTGTGGGGGCGAGCTTGCTCGCGATGGCGGCGTCACATTCAGCACTTCTGTTGGCTGATCCACCGTTATCGCGAGCAAGCTCGCTCCCACAGAGTTCGTGTTGCAGCGGACATCTTCATCTGTAAAAGGAACACCGCCGTCATGAACGACGCCACCCACACGCAAATCCGCCCGTTGGCCGACACCTCGCCCTCGGCCATCGTCGCCGGCTTCATCGCCATGATGACCGGCTACACCAGCTCCCTGGTGCTGATGTTCCAGGCCGGGCAAGCGGCGGGCCTGAGCAGCGGGCAGATTTCTTCGTGGATCTGGGCGATTTCCATCGGCATGGCGGTGTGCTCCATCGGCCTGTCCTTGCGTTATCGCACGCCGATCACCATTGCCTGGTCGACCCCGGGCGCAGCGCTGCTGATCACCAGCCTGGGCGGCGTGAGCTACGGCGAAGCCATTGGTGCCTATATTACCTGCGCAGTGCTGGTGACGATTTGCGGGCTGACCGGCAGCTTCGAACGACTGGTGAAAAAGATTCCGGCATCCCTGGCCGCCGCCCTGCTGGCGGGGATCCTGTTCAAGATCGGCAGCGAGATTTTCGTCGCAGCGCAACACCGCACCGCCCTGGTACTGGGGATGTTCGTCACTTATCTGGTGGTCAAGCGCCTGTCGCCGCGCTATGCGGTGTTGGCGGCATTGCTGATCGGCACGGCATTGTCAGGCTTCATGGGGTTACTGGACTTCAGCGGCTTCCACCTGGAAGTGGCCACGCCGGTCTGGACCACACCGCATTTCTCCCTGGCCGCGACCATCAGCATCGGCATCCCGCTGTTTGTCGTCGCCATGACCTCACAAAACATGCCCGGCATCGCCGTATTGCGCGCCGATGGTTACACGGTACCCGCCTCGCCGCTGATCACCACCACCGGCATCGCCAGTTTACTGTTGGCACCGTTCGGTTCCCACGGGATCAACCTGGCGGCCATCAGCGCAGCGATCTGCACCGGGCCCCACGCCCATGAGGATCGCAACAAGCGCTACACCGCGGCGGTCTGGTGCGGGATTTTCTACGGGTTCGCCGGCGTGTTCGGCGCGACGCTCGCGGCATTGTTTGCCGCGCTGCCCAAGGAACTGGTGCTGTCGATTGCGGCGCTGGCGCTGTTCGGCTCGATCATCAATGGCTTGAGCATCGCCATGAGCGAAGTGAAGGAACGTGAAGCGGCGCTGATCACCTTCATGGTCACGGCATCGGGGCTGACGCTGTTTTCCATCGGTTCGGCGTTCTGGGGGATTGTCGCGGGGGTGGTGACGCTGCTGATCCTGAACTGTAGGAGCGAGCCAGCTCGCGATAGTCGTCAACGATAACACTGGAAACCTGAGACCCCGCAGCGCTCTCAGGTTCATCGCGAGCAAGCTCGCTCCTGCAAAAAAAGCAAAAAAAACGGCGACCCTCGGGTCGCCGTTTTTTTCAGAACATCAAGCTACCGGATTGATCGGCTTTTCCGGGTACCAGACGTCCAGCAGCGGGCTGACTTCAACGCTGGTCAGCTCGGTGCGGCCTTTGAGCCAGGCTTCAACGGCAGCGCGCTGTTCAGCGCTGACCGAGCCACGCTTCTGCAGGCAAACCAGACCGTAGTCGTCGCCGCCAACATAGCCCAGACCGTTGGCTTCCATGGCTTCTTTGAGGAACGCGTCGAGGAAAGCATCAATGGCTTCATCAGCCAAATCTTCTTTGAAATCCAGGTTCAGTTCGAAACCCAGCTCTTGAAATTCATCGACGCACAGTTTTTTGCGCAGACGCTGGGAACGGTTAGTCGCCATTGGAACAATCCTCTTAAGTAATAACGGGCGGCACTTTAGCAGTTTAAGCCGCCGATTGCCTGACTCTCTGGGCCACCACGCCTACCGTCGGTAAAAAAATAGCCGATCAGGATGCTCGCGCACGGCACAAGCCGTGACACCTTGGGGCATAATGCCGACACTTTCATGACCATTGAGGGAATTTATCTCCATGCCCTCTTTATATTTCCCCCTCGGCTGTAGGGTTTTATTTCAGATGATCAAATCTTTGCGTCCTTTGCTGTTGGCCGGTTTTCTTCTCCCACTGGCCCTCCCCGTTTCCGCCGCTCCAATCAATACCGCGTTGTCGCCCAACGTTGAAAAAGCCCTGAAAGCCAGCAAGCTGCAGGACAACGCCCTGTCGCTGGTGATGATCCCGCTCACCGGCCCCGGCACCCCGACGGTGTTCAACGCCGACGTGTCGGTCAACCCGGCATCGACCATGAAACTGGTCACCACCTACGCGGCGCTGGAAATGCTCGGCCCGAACCACCAGTGGAAAACCGAGTTCTACACCGACGGCACCCTCAGTGGCGGCATTCTCAACGGCAACCTCTACCTCAAGGGTGGCGGCGATCCGAAGCTGAACATGGAAAAACTCTGGCTGCTGATGCGCGACCTGCGCGCCAACGGCGTGACCCAGGTCACCGGCGACCTGGTGCTGGATAAAACCTTCTTCGTGCAACCGCAACTGCCGGAGTTCAATGACGACGGCAACGACGATAACAAGCCGTTCCTGGTCAAGCCCGACTCGCTGCTGGTCAACCTCAAGGCGCTGCGCTTCGTCGCGCGCAATGACTCGGGCAAGGTGCTGGTCTCGGTGGAGCCGCCGATTGCGAGCATCCGCATCGACAACCAGGTCAAGGCCCTCAACTCCAAGCAATGCACCGGTGGCGTGCGCTACAACCCGGTGGCTCAGGCCGACGGCAGCGTGACCGTGACGGTCGGCGGCCAACTGGGTGAAGGCTGCAGCTCACAGACTTACCTGTCGCTGCTCGACCACGCGACCTACACCGCCGGCGCCGTCCGCGCGATCTGGAAGGAGCTGGGTGGCAGCATTCAGGGCAGGGATGTGCTGGCGCCAACACCGAAAGACGCCAAGGTCCTGGCCCGGGCGTTCTCGCCAGACCTGGCGGAAATCATCCGCGACATCAACAAGTACAGCAACAACACCATGGCCCAGCAGTTGTTCCTGAGCCTGGGCCAACGTTTCCGCACCGATGCCGATGGTGACGACGCCAAGGCTGCCCAGCGTGTCGTGCGCCAGTGGCTGGCGAAAAAGGGCATCACCGCGCCGCACCTGGTGATGGAGAACGGCTCCGGCCTGTCCCGTGCCGAGCGTGTCAGCGCCCGAGAAATGGCCTCGATGCTGGAAGCTGCCTGGCACAGTCCGTATTCCGCCGAATACATCAGTTCGATGCCGATCGCCGGCACCGACGGCACCATGCGCAAACGCCTGAAGACCACTGCGATGCGCGGTGAAGCCCACGTCAAGACCGGCACCCTGAACACCGTGCGGGCGATCGCCGGTTTCAGTCGCGACGTCAACGGCAACACCTGGGCGGTGGTGGCGATCCTCAACGACAAGGCCCCGTTCGGCGCCTCGTCGGTGCTCGATCAGGTGCTGCTGGATCTGTACCGCCAACCGAAAACGCCGCAAACGGCGTCGGTGTTGTAACCGAATCTAGAAAGCTCCAGAGATCTACTGTGGGAGCGAGCTTGCTCGCGATGGCGGCATGACAGTCAGCATCAATGTTGAATGTAAAACCGCTATCGCGAGCAAGCTCGCTCCCACAGGGTCTGCGTACAACCCGGGTTAACTCATCTCCCCCTCTACCCGATCCCTTCCTGCCTGCTTCGCCGCGTAAACCCCCGAATCCGCACGCAACAGCAAGGCATCGGCGCCCTCCCCGACCCGCCAACTGGCAATCCCGAAACTGGCAGTGACCGTACCGACACCTTCAATGGGTGAACTGCGCAGGCCTTGCCACAATTGCTGGGCCAACATATAGGCCTGTTCGCCGCTGATATCCGGGCACAGCACCATGAACTCCTCACCGCCCAAGCGGCAGAACACATCGGTGCGACGCAGCCGGTTGCCGATCCGTTGGCACACGGCCTGCAACACCCGATCACCGATGGCATGACCATGCAGGTCATTGATGCGCTTGAAATGGTCGATATCGAGCATGATCACCGACAGTTCCCCACCGCCACGCTCCACCCGGGCCATTTCAATGGTCAAGCGCTCCTGGAAATAACGCCGGTTGTGGATACCGGTCAGGGAATCGGTGACCGACAACGCGCGCAACTCTTCTTCCACCCGCTTCCTATCGGAAATGTCCGAGATGTAGCCGTGCCACAGCACACCGCCACCAGGCAGTTCCTCTGGCGTGGCCTCGCCACGCACCCAACGCAGACCCCGTTGCGGCAATTGCACGCGGTATTCCTCGCGCCAGGGGCTGAGGGTGTCGGCCGAGGCGCGGATCGAGGCACGGACACGGGTGCTGTCCTGGGGGTGAATCCGGGTGAAGATCGCTTCGGCATTGAGCAGCAGCACGTCAGGTTCCAGCTCGTAGATCTCGCGAATGCCGTCGCTGGCGTAGATCACGCTGAAACGCCCGTCGAACTCCATCTTGAACTGGTAGATGCCACCGGGCACGTGGGCGCTGAGTTTCTTCAACAACAGATCCCGCGCCGCGAGCGCCTCATGGACCCGCTTGCGTTCGGTGATGTCGATGCACACCGCCAGGTGCCCGACCCACAGGCCTTGCTCGTCGAGCACTGGCGTGGCGAGCATGTTGACGATCAAATGGCTGCCATCGCCACGTACCAGCGTCCACTCCCGCGCCTCGTGGCTGCCCTGCGCGTCGCCTTCGACCAGCATCGCCTGGCAAGTCGGCACCGGTTTACCATAGCGTGCGCTCAACTCTGCCGAGCGAGCGACTAGCTCCCGGGGCAGGTGCAGGCTCTCCAGGGTCATATGCCCCACCACCTCGGCACTGGTATAGCCAAGCATCTGCTCAGCACCGGCGTTGAAGGTGCTGATGACACCGCGCAGGTCGGTGGCGATGATCGCGACCTGGGTGGCGGCATTCAGCACACCACGCAACTGACCATGGGTGCCGCGCAGCTCCTGCTCTCGATCCCGTAGCTCCTGGGTGCGTTGCTCGACCATTTTCAACGCCCGCTGCCGCTGGCTGACCAACACATACAGCAAGGCACTGAGCATCACGCTGAGCATTCCACCCAACACCACCACACTGGTCACGGAGGAATGATTGGCCTTCACGAACGCATCGCTGGGCTGGATATCGACTTGATAGTCATGGTCGGCCATGCGCAACAGGCGCGTGGCCGACAGCTCGCTGATGGCCGGCGGGTTGGGTGACTCGAACAGCACCTCGTGCTGGTCATCGATAGACAAATCGAGGATGCGCACCGAGAGATAGTCATGGCTGGCGTCCGGCAGTCCGTCCGCCAACAACTGGCGCATGCTGATCACGGCCATGACATAACCGTAAGGCTTCGTGGATTTGCGGTCCTGACTGTTGCGCTGCATGAGCGGCGCGACCAGCAGCACACCGCGCGCATAAGCCGGTTCGATACTTACCAGATGCATCGGTTGCGATACCGCCATACCGCCACGCTGATCGGCCCGAGCGAGCGTGGCACGCCGCAGCGGCTGGGCCAGCAAGTCGTAACCGAGGGGAGCGCCGAGTTTGCTTTGCGTCTGGCTGTACAGCACCGCCACGTACTCATCTCGCTCGCCGGCCAGTTGCAGTTGGCCGTCGGCGTTGAGCTCTCTCAGGGTGAAGTTGTTCAAGCCCTCGTCTCGCACCCGACGCTCGAACGCCACCCGCTCGTCACGAGTGACCCGCTGGGCATAGGAATACGCTTGGGTTCGCAGCAGCAAAGGTTGGGTGTAGCCGTCGAATTCCGCTCGGGACACCGAATCGGAATTGGCGAAAAACCGGCGCAGGCCGTCGAGGCGCTGCTCCTGATCTTCGAAACGCTCTTCGATACGGCTGTAACGTTCACTGGCCAGCAGTTGGAAACGTTGCCGCAATTGATGGTGAAACAGATTCAGCGTCGACCACGCCAGCAACCCGGTGAGCACCCCGCCAACCAGCAATACCAGCAGCGCGACCAACCAGGCCGAGGCATCTTCGCTGATTATTCCCAGGATCCTGGGGCGCACGGCGTGCAACGACATAAAACGCAAACTCAAAACGCCAGGTGCGGAGAAGCCCTTTGGCCATGAACTGAGTTATAGCTATTAGCCACTAATTTGACCAGCACTGTAGGAGCGAGCTTGCTCGCGATGGACTCAAGAACACCGCGTGCATTCAGAAAGCACGCGTTATCGTTATCGACCATCGCGAGCAGGCTCGCTCCTAC
>NZ_JBXAHJ010000015.1:65324-190767 GCF_058794995.1 Pseudomonas sp. GW823-FHT06E10
TCCTACAGGTGGATCCACGCTTCAACGAGCCGTGATTTTCCAGGCGCGATGGATCTTGGCGTTGCGGGCAAAATCCGGGTCGATGGTCTGGGCGGTGATCTCCTCGACCGCATAACGCTCACCGAAGCACTGTAGGAGCGAGCTTGCTCGCGATGGACTCAAGAACACCGCGTGCATTCAGAAAGCACGCGTTATCGTTATCGACCATCGCGAGCAGGCTCGCTCCTACAGGTGGATCCACGCTTCAACGAGCCGTGATTTTCCAGGCGCGATGGATCTTGGCGTTGCGGGCAAAATCCGGGTCGATGGTCTGGGCGGTGATCTCCTCGACTGCATAACGCTCGCCGAGATTGGCTTCCAGTTCAAACTTGCGGAAGTTGTTGGAGAAGTACAACACGCCGCCGGGCGCCAGTCGCGCCATGGCCAGGTCGATCAGTTGCACCTGGTCGCGCTGCACGTCGAAGACACCTTCCATGCGCTTGGAGTTGGAGAACGTCGGCGGGTCGATGAAGATCATGTCGTACTCGTCACGACTGGCTTCGAGCCACGCCATCACATCACCCTGCTCCAGGCGGTTCTTGTCGGAGAAACCGTTCAACGACAGGTTGCGACGCGCCCAGTCCAGATAGGTTTTCGACAAGTCGACACTGGTGGTGCTGCGCGCGCCGCCCTTGGCCGCATGCACACTGGCCGTCGCGGTGTAGCAGAACAGATTGAGGAAGCGCTTACCGGCCGCCTCTTTCTGGATACGCATGCGCATCGGCCGGTGGTCGAGGAACAGACCGGTGTCGAGGTAGTCGGTGAGGTTCACCAGCAGCTTCACGCCACCCTCATTGACCTCGACGAACTTGCCCTGTGCCGCCTGGCGCTCGTACTGCTTGGTGCCGCTCTGGCGCTCGCGGCGCTTGACCACCACACGGCTCTTGTCGATGTTCAACGCCTGCGGGATGGCTGCCAGGGCATCGAACATGCGGGCCGAGGCCTTTTCCGGATCGATTGATTTCGGCGCGACGTACTCCTGGACATGCACCCAATCGTGATACAGGTCGATGGCCATGGAGTACTCCGGCATGTCGGCATCGTACACGCGGTAGCAGTCGATGCCTTCACGCTTGACCCACTTGCCCATGGCCTTGAGGTTCTTTTGCAGGCGGTTGGCGAACATCTGCCCGCCTTCGCTCAGGCGCGGCTGCTCGACCACTGGAGCCGGTGCCGGCGCCGGTTTGATCGGGTTGCCGTTTTTGTTGAACTTGCGTTCCTGCGGTTCGTTCGGCGCCTGATCGTAGGCGGCTTGCTCGCGCTCGACCTGGCGCTGCTCCGGAGTACGACGCTCGCCGGTGACGAATTGATCCGGCAACACCTTGATCAGCAACAGCTTGCACGGCAAGGCGCCGTTCCAGAACGAATACTGCTTGTGGCTGCGGATGCCCATGCGCTTGCCCAGGTCCGGGGCGCCGGTGAACACTGCGGCTTCCCAGTTGAGGCAAGCCTGACGCAGGCGTTCGCCAAGGTTCTGGTAGAGGTAGAGCAGGCTCGCCTCGTCGCCCAGACGCTCACCGTATGGCGGGTTGCAGATCACCAGGCCTTTCTGGTTCTGGTCCGGACGCGGCTCGAAGGTCGCGACTTCGCCCTGGTAGATCTTGATCCACTCACTGAGGCCGGCACGTTCGACGTTGTTGCGGCCCGGTTGAATCAGGCGCGGGTCGGCTTCGTAACCGCGAATCCACAGCGGCGGCTTGGCCAGGCCGGCCGCGGCGCGTTCGGTGGCTTCTTCGTGGAGTTTTTTCCACAGCGCCGGTACGTGACCGAGCCAGGCGGTGAAGCCCCACTGCTCGCGACGCAGGTTCGGCGCCATGTCGGCGGCGATCATGGCGGCTTCCACCAGGAACGTGCCGACGCCGCACATCGGGTCGGCCAGAGCGCCGCCTTCGGCCGCGATACGGGGCCAGCCGGAACGGATCAGGATGGCGGCCGCGAGGTTTTCCTTGAGCGGCGCCGCACCTTGCTGCAAGCGATAGCCGCGCTGGTGCAGGCTGTGACCGGACAGGTCAAGAGACAGAATGGCTTCGCCACGATCCAGGCGCAGGTGAATGCGCAGGTCCGGGTTGAGCTTGTCGATGGACGGACGGTCGCCTTGCGGGGTGCGCAGTTTGTCGACGATGGCATCCTTGACCTTCAGCGCGCCGAAGTGGGTGTTGTCGATACCTGAGCCATGGCCGCTGAATTCGACGGCCAGGGTGCCGTCATTGAGCATGTGGTCTTGCCACTCGATGTCCAGCACGCCGTGGTACAGGTCTTCGGCGTCCTTCATTTGGAAACGCTTGAGCACCAGCAGCACGCGGTTGGCCAGGCGCGACCACAGGCACAGGCGATAAGCGGTTTCCATGGTGGCCATGCCGCGTACGGCAGAGGTGTGCTCCCGCGCTTCCTCAAGGCCAAGCCCGACGGCTTCCTCGATGAGCAGGCCTTCAAGGCCTTTTGGGCAAGTGAGGAAGAGTTCGAAACGATCGGACATGGGAATTCCAGAACCTTTAGCTAAGTGACCGGGCAACGCATTGCCGGTCCGGTTTTCAATCAGGCACTTTTCTCGAAGAGCGCCCGCGTGGCACGAAGGTGTGCCGTTCCACCCCT
Source organism: Pseudomonas sp. GW823-FHT06E10 (assembly GCF_058794995.1). NCBI lineage: Bacteria > Pseudomonadati > Pseudomonadota > Gammaproteobacteria > Pseudomonadales > Pseudomonadaceae > Pseudomonas > Pseudomonas sp. GW823-FHT06E10. Next base: position 67,956 of record NZ_JBXAHJ010000015.1, read on the forward strand.
GCTGCTCGGGTTAAATGAGCTTAGATGCAAGGACAGATAAAAAAGTTGATGCAACAAAATGTCATAAGTCGACCCTTCGTCGAATAGTGCTTCCCGGCAACGGGAGCCATTCTCACTAAAGGATTAAGCCCATCATCCAGCGCAGAGCCGATCATACCGGGGTTTGGCCAATAAATACGCTACAAACGCTCTGTTACTTATGGCGTTAGCACATGAACGGTTACGTCCTTATGACAAAACGATCATTCCCTCGATGTGACGCATTGGTTAGAACTCAATACAGGTTGGCGCCGCAATGACGCCAACACCTTGGCTCGTCACGCCGGCAACGAGCCCCCAACGGCAGAGTTTTTCTGCCAGACCTCAATAGAGGTCGACGCGATAAATACAGTCAACAAGTGAGGGCAACACCCTATGAGAAGACTTAAGCGTGATCCGTTGGAAAGAGCATTTTTGCGCGGATATCAATATGGCGTTGGTGGTAAATCCCGTGAGCTTTGCCCATTTACTCTACCGTCGGTACGTCAAGCCTGGATTAACGGCTGGCGAGAAGGACGCGGCGACAACTGGGACGGTATGACCGGCACTGCGGGAATCCACAGACTCAACGAACTTCACGCCGTCGGCTAATTACAGGGCAGAACACTCCGACACGACAATCTGATTTGTACTGAATTAACCATGCACGTCCCATCCGGACGGCGGGCTCCGGCCCAGGGGCTCCTTTAAAGGGGCCCTTTTTTATGCCTGCTTCACATTCAGCGACGATACCCTTGTGGCGAGGGGGCTTGCCCCCGTTGGGTCGCGAAGCGGCCCCGAAACCAATCGACTCGGTGACACCGGTAAAACACAGTGGCCGGAATTGCGGCTGCTTCGCAGCCGAACGGGGGCAAGCCCCCTCGCCACAAAAGCTCGCTAGCGTAGGGCTGCGATTGCGTCTACGGACTCACGAATCAGCGCCGGGCCTTTGTAGATGAAGCCCGAGTAGATCTGCACCAGGCTCGCGCCCGCGGTGATTTTCTCCGCTGCGTGCTTGCCTTCGGTAATACCGCCGGCAGCGATGATCGGCAGCCGACCACCCAGCTCCGATGCCAGCACTTTCACGGTGTGGGTGCTCTTGTCGCGAACCGGCGCGCCGGACAGACCACCGGCTTCTTCGCCGTGCTCCATGCCTTCGACGCCTATACGGCTCAGGGTGGTGTTAGTCGCAATGACCGCATCCATCCCGGTTTCGATCAGCGCTTGCGCAACTTGTGCGGTTTCTTCGTCGCTCATGTCCGGCGCGATCTTGATCGCCAGCGGTACATGTTTGCCATGACGCAATGCCAGTTCCGCGCGGCGCTCGGCCAGATCGGCCAGCAACTGCTTGAGCGAGTCACCGAATTGCAGGCTGCGCAGGCCCGGCGTGTTCGGCGAGCTGACGTTGACCGTCACATAGCTGGCGTGGGCGTAGACCTTGTCCAGGCAGATCAGGTAGTCGTCCACGGCACGCTCGACCGGCGTATCGAAGTTCTTGCCGATGTTGATGCCCAGCACGCCCTTGTATTTGGCCGCCGCCACGCGGGCCAACAGGTGATCGACGCCGAGGTTGTTGAACCCCATGCGATTGATGATCGCCTCGGCTTCCGGCAGACGGAACAGGCGCGGCTTCGGGTTGCCCGGCTGCGGACGCGGCGTGATGGTGCCGATTTCGACAAAACCGAAACCCAGTTGGGCGAAACCATCGATGGCCGCGCCGTTCTTGTCCAGGCCGGCGGCCAGCCCCACCGGATTCGGGAAGTCCAGGCCCATGACATTCACCGGCGTCTTCGCCGGGGCCTTGCACAGCAAGCCGTTGAGCCCAAGACGCCCGCCCGCGCCGATCAGGTCCAGGGACAGATCGTGGGAGGTTTCCGGGGAGAGTTTGAACAACAGCTGACGGGCCAGGGTGTACATGGGCGGATTTGACTCGATTGGCGGCGAATTGAGGCGGCGATTATAGCCGGGCACGGGGTGGCAAGCGAGGCGCGTGATCAAATCAACGGATAATGGCATATGCCTTGCACCACTCTGGGCACCAGCACCCATGCCAACGACCGAATGTGTGCAAAGACAATGGCGTCGTCCCCGGCCTGCTCATGCAAGAACTCGGGACGACGTTTTTTTTGCAAGGTGAACACGCGATGAACGAACCATCAGCCGGCCCTCTGGCCTGGGTCAATGGCAGCGATGCCCCGGAAAAAACCGAAATCAATCTCGGCTTCATGGCTCTGAGCGACTGCGCCTCGGTGGTTGTCGCCGCCACCCAGGGCTTCGCCCAACCCCATGGCTTGACCCTGAACCTCAAGCGTCAGTCGTCCTGGGCCAACCTGCGGGACAAACTGGTCAGCGGCGAACTCGATGCCGCCCACAGCCTCTACGGTCTGGTTTACGCCGTTCACCTGGGCATCGGTGGCGTGGCCGCGACCGACATGGCCGTGCTGATGGGCCTGAATCAGAACGGCCAGAGCATCAACCTGTCCCGTGGTTTGCAAGCGCTTGGAGTGACCAGTCCTGAAGCACTGGAACGGCACGTGCACCAAACTCGCTCAAAATTCACCTTCGCCCAGACGTTTCCAACCGGCACCCACGCCATGTGGTTGTATTACTGGCTCGCCAGCCAGGGCATTCACCCGCTGCTGGATGTCGACAGCGTGGTGGTGCCGCCGCCGCAAATGGTCGCGCACCTGCGGGCCGGGCGTATCGACGGGCTCTGCGTCGGCGAACCCTGGTCCGCCAGCGCCGTGCAACAGGACCTCGGCTTCACCTTGGCGACGACCCAGACCATCTGGCCCGATCATCCGGAAAAGGTCCTGGGCTGCACCCGCGCCTTCGTCGAGCAATACCCCAACACTGCCCGCGCGTTGGTGATGGCGATTCTGGAGGCCAGTCGCTTCATCGAAGAAAGCAGCGAAAATCGTCGCAGCACCGCGCAATTGCTCAGTGCAGCGCAATACCTCGATGCGCCGCTGGAGTGCATCGAGCCGCGCCTGCTGGGCGACTATGTCGATGGTCTGGGCAATCGCTGGCAAGACCCACACGCCCTGCGCTTCCACGGTGAAGGCGAGGTCAATCTGCCGTACCTGTCCGATGGCATGTGGTTCATGACCCAGTTCCGTCGCTGGGGTTTGTTGCGCGACGACCCGGATTACCTCGCCGTGGCCCGTCAAGTCCAGCAACTAGACTTGTATCGTGAAGCGGCCAGCGCTGTAGGTGTCGCGGCACGGGGCAAGGAGATGCGCAGCAGTCAGTTGATCGACGGCAAGACCTGGGACGGTTCGGACCCGGCCGGTTATGCCCGCAGTTTCAAACTGCACGCCATGAGCGACAGCTCGCACCGATCCGCCAGCCGCTGACAGGAGACCATGAACATGCTGCGTATCCTGCTGATCAATGACACCGCTAAAAAAGTCGGGCGCCTGAGGGCCGCCCTGACCGAGGCCGGGTTCGAAGTGATCGATGAATCCGGCCTGACCATCGACCTGCCCGAACGCGTCGAAACGGTGCGTCCGGACGTGATTCTGATCGATACCGAGTCACCGGGCCGCGATGTCATGGAACAAGTGGTGCTGGTGACTCGCGACCAGCCACGACCGATTGTGATGTTCACGGACGAACACGACCCCGATGTGATGCGACAGGCGATCAAGTCCGGTGTCAGCGCCTACATCGTCGAAGGCATTCACGCACAACGCCTGCAGCCGATTCTCGATGTGGCCATGGCACGTTTCGAAAGCGATCAGGCCTTGCGTGCCCAACTGCATGCCCGCGACCAGCAATTGGCCGAGCGCAAGCGCATTGAACTGGCCAAGGGACTGCTGATGAAAATGAAGGACTGCAACGAGGAAGAGGCCTACACACTGATGCGCCGCCAGGCGATGAGCCGCCAGCAGAAGCTGATTCAAGTGGCGGAGCAGATTATTGCCATGAGCGAGTTGCTCGGCTGAAGTCCAGTGACGCTTGTAAGGTCCGCCATCGCGAGCAGGCTCGCTCCCACAGGTGGTTTGTGTTCGACGCCATTCCCTTGTGGGAGCGAGCCTGCTCGCGAATGGCTGCTCGATTTCGAGTGTTGGCACAGATCTCGCTAAGTAATCAACACAGGTAACCAACGGCGGTTGCCCCACCTACGACAAAGACGTCGCTCACCTCATTTGCCCTTGGCGGATCGGGTAGCGGCGTTTTTTCGTTTTGGCCCCACAGCACGGGGCCGGTGGTGCGGCCGTATCGGCGCCCCACCTGCAAGCTCATGACTCCTTTCGAGACTCTTCACAGCTGAGGTGCGCAATGAATTCAAGCTTCTGGAAATCCGGCCATACACCCACATTGTTCGCAGCCTTCCTCTATTTCGACCTGAGCTTCATGGTCTGGTACCTGCTCGGTCCTTTGGCGGTACAGATCGCCGCCGACCTGCACCTGACGACGCAGCAACGCGGGCTGGTGGTGGCCACGCCGATTCTGGCCGGGGCGGTGTTGCGCTTCGTGATGGGGATGCTGGCTGATCGCCTGTCGCCCAAAACCGCCGGCCTGATCGGTCAGGTCATCGTGATCTGCGCGCTGTTCGGTGCCTGGAAACTCGGGATCCACAGCTACGAGCAGGCGTTGCTGCTGGGCCTGTTCCTCGGCATGGCCGGCGCTTCGTTCGCCGTCGCCCTGCCCCTGGCCTCGCAGTGGTATCCGCCGCAGCATCAAGGCAAGGCCATGGGCATCGCCGGCGCGGGGAACTCGGGCACGGTGCTCGCCGCATTGATCGCCCCGGTGCTGGCGGCGGCGGTTGGCTGGAGCAACGTGTTCGGTTTCGCCCTGATTCCGCTGATTCTGACCCTGATCGTCTTCGCCTGGCTGGCCCGCAATGCCCCCGAGCGGCCAAAAGCCAAATCCATGGCCGACTACTTCAAGGCCTTGGGCGATCGTGACAGCTGGTGGTTCATGTTTTTCTACAGCGTGACATTCGGCGGCTTCATCGGTCTGGCCAGTGCCCTGCCCGGTTATTTCAACGACCAGTACGGCTTGAGCCCGGTGACTGCCGGCTACTACACCGCTGCCTGCGTGTTCGGCGGCAGCCTGATGCGCCCCTTGGGTGGCGCGCTGGCTGACCGGTTCGGCGGCATTCGGACTCTGCTGGCGATGTACACCGTCGCGGCGATCTGCATTGCCGTGGTCGGCTTCAATCTGCCGAGTTCCTACGCCGCACTGGCACTTTTCGTCTGCACCATGCTCGGTCTGGGCGCAGGCAATGGCGCGGTATTCCAATTGGTGCCCCAGCGTTTTCGCCGGGAAATCGGCGTGATGACCGGCCTGATCGGCATGGCCGGCGGTATCGGTGGCTTTGCTCTCGCGGCCGGCATGGGCGCGATCAAGCAAAGCACCGGCAGCTATCAACTGGCACTGTGGTTGTTCGCCAGCCTCGGCGTTCTGGCCTGGTTCGGTCTGCACGGCGTAAAACGTCGCTGGAGAACCACCTGGGGTTCGGCCGCCGTGACGGCAGCGCGAGTCTGACGCCCCGATGAGCCTGCAACTGAGTTTCGCCGAAGCCAGCGCCATCGGTCCTCGCGAGGAAAACCAGGATGCCCTGCGCCTGGTCACGCCGGCTCCGGCGCTGGCCGCGAGCAAGGGTTATCTGTTCGCGATTGCCGACGGTGTCAGCCAATGCGTCGATGGCGGTCTGGCTGCCCGTTCGACGCTGCAGGCCCTGGCGCTGGATTACTACGCCACGCCGGAAACCTGGAGCGTCGCACAGGCACTCGATCGTCTGCTGCTGGCGCAGAACCGCTGGTTGCAGGCCAATGGCGGCGGACAACCGCTGCTGACCACCCTCAGTGCTCTGGTCCTGCGCGGCCGGCGTTTTACCCTGGCTCATGTCGGCGATTGTCGGGTGTATCGCTGGCACGCCGACCAATTGCAGCGAATCAGCGAGGATCACGTCTGGGACCAGCCGGGCATGCAGCATGTGCTGAAACGGGCGCTGGGGCTCGATCAACACCTGGTGCTGGATTTTCTCGACGGTGAGTTGCGCCCCGATGAGAGCTTCGTCCTGCTCAGCGACGGCGTCTGGGCCGTCCTGGGCGATACCGCCATTGCCGCGATCCTGCGCGATCAACCGGACTTGCACAGCGCTGCGAACACCCTGGTCAATGCTGCGCACCTGGCGGGCAGCCAGGACAACGCCAGCGCCATGCTGGTGCGGGTCGATGCCCTCGGTGAAGCGAGCATTGGCGATGCGTTGATGCACTTACAGCAATGGCCACTGCCGCCTGCCCTGAAACCGGGTCAGGCGTTCGAGGGCTGGCAGGTCGAGGGGATCGTCGCACAGAGCCAGCAATCGCTGCTTTATCGCGTTCGCGACAGCCAGCAACAACCCTGGCTGTTGAAAACCCTGCCCGGTCGCCTGCACGACGATCACCAGGCCGGGCAAGCGTTACTGTCGGAAGAATGGTTCCTCAAACGCGTGGCCGGTCGACATTTTCCTGAAGTCCACTCCGCCAGTCAGCGTCAGCATTTGTACTACGTGATGCGTGAATATTCGGGCGCTACCCTGGCCCAACGACATGAGCAAGGCGGACCGCTGCCGCTGCCCCAGTGGCAAGACATCGCCGAACACTTGCTGCGAGCGGTCGGTCTGTTGCATCGACGGCAGATCCTGCATCGCGATATCAAACCGGAAAACCTGCTGCTGGGGGACGATGGTGAGTTGCGCCTGCTGGATTTCGGCCTCGCCTACTGCCCCGGGCTTTCGCAAGATCTGCCCTGGGCGCTGCCGGGTACACCCAGTTACATCGCGCCCGAAGCCTTTCGCGGCGAAGTACCGACGCCACAGCAGGACTTGTACGCCGTCGGAGTAACCCTGTATTTCCTGCTCACCGGGCATTACCCCTATGGCGAAATCGAAGCCTTCCAGCGCCCGAGGTTTGGCCTCCCGGTCAACGCCAGCCGCTACCGGCCCGACCTGCCGGACTGGATCGCCCATAGCCTGGAGCGCGCCGTGGCGGCGACCCCCGACCAGCGTTTCGAAACAGCGGAAGAATGGCTGCTGCTGATCGAACAGGGTGAGCGCCACAGCTTGAGCGTGCGCCCCAGGCCCTTGCTGGAGCGCGAACCGCTGAAAGTCTGGCGAACATTGGCGCTGGTATCGTTGCTGCTCAATCTGGTGCTGCTGATGGTTGCGCTCCATTAGCGGGCAAAGCGCCTTGAATCGGTGCACTCCCTCACGGTTCTGCCCTTGTGAACGGGGAAAATGCCAACAAACACGGGATTTGAGCGACTTGGCATAACCACTGCATTACCTCTTTCAACAGACATACAGCGCAGGCTTCAACGACGAAGGTTGCACTTCCCGAGAGAACGGGACCAGGACAAAGGCGTCCTCGCTAGGCAACTAGCGGGACGCCTTTTTTTGTTTGCGCAAAATTTGTCGAGCATGGCCTGCCCCTGATGAGGCAGGCCCGAGCTCCCCGGAGAACCTGATGAAAAAACTAAAACTGGTGATGATCGGTAACGGCATGGCCGGGGTCCGGACCCTGGAAGAGCTGCTCAAACTGAGCACGGAGCTGTACGACATCACGGTCTTCGGTGCCGAACCGCACACCAACTACAACCGCATCCTGCTGTCGCCGGTGCTGGCGGGCGAACAGACCTTCGAAGAAATCGTGCTCAACGACCTGGACTGGTACCTGGAAAACAACATCAAGCTGCTGCTCAACCGTAAGGTGGTGGAGATCGACCGGGTCAAGCGCCGGGTCATCGCCGAAGACGGCAGCGAAGCCGAATACGATCGCCTGCTGATCGCCACCGGCTCGACGCCTTTCATCCTGCCCATTCCCGGCAACATCCTTGACGGCGTGATCGGCTACCGCGACATCGCCGACACCCAGGCCATGATCGACACCGCGAAAACCCACCGGCACGCCGTAGTGATCGGCGGCGGCCTGCTCGGCCTGGAGGCCGCCAACGGCCTGATGCTGCGGGGCATGCACGTCACCGTGGTGCATATCGGCGAGTGGTTGCTGGAGCGGCAACTGGACAAGACCAGCGGCCAGTTGCTGCAAACCGCGCTGGAATCTCGCGGCCTGCACTTTCGCCTGTGCGAGCAGACCCAGGCCTTGCACGACGCTGGCAACGGCCGGGTCGGTTCGGTGCAATTCAAGAACGGCGACATCATTCCCGCTGACCTGGTAGTGATGGCCGCCGGCATTCGCCCCAATACCGAACTGGCGGAGAAATCCGGCATTCCGTGCAGCCGCGGGATTCTGGTCAACGACACAATGCAAACTTACGACCCACGGATCTATGCCATCGGCGAGTGTGCCAGCCACCGCGGTATCGCCTATGGTTTGGTGGCGCCGCTGTTCGAACAGGCCAAAGTCTGCGCCAACCACCTGGCCCAACTGGGTTTTGCCACCTACAAGGGTTCGGTGACCTCGACCAAATTGAAGGTTACCGGTATCGACCTGTTTTCCGCCGGCGACTTCATGGGCGGTGAAGGCACCGAGACCATTACCCTCTCGGACCCGATTGGCGGGGTCTACAAAAAACTGGTGATCAAGGATGACGTGCTGGTCGGCGCGTGCCTGTACGGCGACACGGCAGATGGCGGCTGGTATTTCCGGCAGATCCGTGAGAATCACGCCATCGGCGAGATCCGCGATCATTTGATGTTTGGTGAAAATGCACTGGGCGACGTAGGACATCAAGGCCAGGACAAAGCCATGAGCATGGCCGACAACGCCGAAGTCTGCGGCTGCAACGGCGTGTGCAAAGGCACCATCGTCAAGGCGATCCAGGAGCACGGGCTGTTCAGTGTCGACGACGTCAAGAAACACACCAAGGCTGCCAGCTCCTGCGGCTCGTGCGCGGGTTTGGTGGAGCAGATCCTGATCAACACCGTGGGCGGCGCCGCCGACGTCAAGCCGAAAAGCGAAAAGGCCATCTGCGGCTGCAGCGATCTCAACCACGGGCAGATCCGCCAGGCCATCCGCGAGCAGCACCTGCTGACCATCGCCGGCACCATGAGCTACCTGAACTGGCGCACACCCAACGGCTGCGCCACCTGCCGCCCGGCGCTCAACTACTACCTGATTTCCACCTGGCCTGGGGAAGCCAAGGACGATCCGCAATCGCGCCTGATCAATGAACGCGCCCACGCCAATATTCAGAAAGACGGCACCTACTCTGTAGTCCCGCGGATGTGGGGCGGTGTGACCAATCCTTCAGAGCTGCGGCGCATTGCCGACGTCGCCGACAAATACAACGTGCCGATGGTCAAGGTCACCGGTGGCCAGCGCATTGACTTGCTGGGTATTCGCAAGCAAGACCTGCCGGGGGTGTGGAAAGACCTGGACATGCCGTCCGGCCACGCCTACGGCAAATCCATCCGCACAGTGAAAACCTGCGTCGGCAGCGAGTTCTGCCGCTTTGGCACCCAGAATTCCACACAACTTGGCATTGAACTGGAACATGACCTGTTCAACATGTGGTCGCCACACAAGGTGAAGCTGGCTGTCTCCGGTTGCCCGCGCAACTGCTCGGAAGCCGGTATCAAGGATGTGGGAATTATCGGTGTGGACTCCGGCTGGGAGATGTACATCGGTGGCAACGGCGGGATCAAGACCGAAGTCGCGGAATTCTTCGTCAAACTGAAAACCGCCGAAGAAGTGCGCGAATACAACGGTGCATTCCTGCAACTCTATCGCGAAGAAGCCTTCTACCTCGAGCGCACCGTGCACTACCTGCAACGGGTCGGCATGGAACACATCAAGAAAGCCGTGCTGGAAGATCCGGAGCGTCGCAAGGCGCTCAACGATCGCCTGCAATTCTCCCTGTCGTTCGAACAGGACCCGTGGAAGGAACGCCTGGAACAGCCCCAGCTGAAAAAAGAATTCGACGTCATCCCCGTGAAAAACCTGGAGGTGCTGGTATGAACTGGCTGGATATCTGTGCACTGGAAGAGATCAATGCCCTGGGCTCGCGGATCATCGCCGGGCCAAAGGGAGACATCGCGATTTTCCGTACCAGCGACGACGAAGTGTTCGCCCTCGACGACCGCTGCCCGCACAAGGGCGGCCCGTTGTCCCAAGGTCTGGTCTACGGCAAGCGTGTGGCCTGCCCGCTGCACAACTGGCAAATCGACCTGGAAAGCGGCGAAGCCCTGGCCCCGGACATCGGCTGTGCCCATCACCATCTCGCCCGGGTGGAAAATGGCCGGGTGATGCTGGCCCTGCGGGATGCAGGCTGATGGACCGCCAGATCACTGCGTCCACCTGCTGTTACTGCGGGGTCGGTTGCGGGGTGCTGATCGAGCACGACGGCGAGCACATCCTCGGCGTCAGCGGCGACCCGGCGCACCCGGCCAATTTCGGCAAACTGTGCAGCAAGGGTTCGACCCTGCACCTGACCGGCGACTTGACGGCGCGGGCGTTGTACCCCGAACTGCGCCTTGGTAAAAGCCTGGCCCGCCACCGCACCGATTGGGATACCGCCCTCGATCACGCGACCAGCGTGTTTGCCGCGACCATTGCCGAACATGGCCCGGACAGCGTGGCGTTCTACATTTCCGGGCAACTGTTGACCGAGGACTACTACGCCTTCAACAAGCTGGCGCGTGCCCTGGTAGGCACCAACAACATCGACAGCAATTCGCGCCTGTGCATGTCATCGGCGGTGGTCGGCTACAAGCGCAGCCTGGGTGCCGACGCCCCGCCCTGCAGCTACGAAGACCTGGAGCTGAGCGATTGCGTGATGATCGCCGGCAGCAACATGGCCTACGCCCACCCGGTGCTGTTTCGCCGCCTGGAAGCAGCCAAATCCCGCCGGCCGCAGATGAAGGTCATCGTCATTGACCCACGTCGCACAGATACCTGCGATCTGGCTGACCTGCACCTGGCGATCTTGCCGGGCACCGATGTCGCCTTGTTCCATGGGATTTTGCATCTGCTGCTGTGGGAAGACTGGATAGATCGTGACTTCATCAGGGACCACACCGAAGGCCTGGCCGAGCTGAAAAACCTGGTGCGTGACTACACGCCGCAAATGGTTTCGCAGCTCTGCGGTATCAGCCTCGGGCAATTGCAGCAATGTGCCGAGTGGATCGGCACATCACCGAGCTTTCTGTCGCTGTGGTGCATGGGGCTTAACCAGTCCACCGCCGGCAGCGCGAAAAACAGTGCATTGATCAATCTGCACCTGGCCACCGGGCAGATCGGTCGTCCCGGCGCCGGACCTTTCTCCCTCACCGGTCAGCCAAATGCCATGGGCGGGCGGGAAACCGGCAGTTTGTCCAACTTGCTGCCCGGTCACCGTGACGCCGCCAATGCACAACACCGTGCGCAAGTGGCGTCCTACTGGGGCGTCGAGCAACTGCCGGAAAGCCCCGGGCTCTCTGCGATCGAATTGTTCGAGCAAGTGCGCAACGGCAAGATCAAGGCGTTGTGGATCGCCTGCACCAACCCCGCGCAATCCATGCCGGACCAGACGGCCGTGCGCGCAGCTCTGCAAGCCTGCCCGTTCGTGGTGTTGCAGGAAGCCTTCAGCACCACTGAAACCGCGAAGTTCGCCGACCTTCTGCTGCCCGCCGCCAGTTGGGGGGAAAAGGAAGGTTGCGTGACCAACTCCGAGCGACGCATTTCCCACGTACGCCAGGCAATCGTCGCACCGGGTGAGGCGCGGCCGGACTGGGCAATCACCGTAGATTTCGCACAACGCCTGGAAAAACACCTGCGTCCCGGCCAAGCCAGCCTGTTTGAATTTGATAATCCCGCTCAGGTCTTTGACGAATACAAACAACTGACTCAAGGTCGCGACCTGGATCTGTCCGGTATCAGCCATGCACTGATCGATCGTCTCGGCCCGCAGCAGTGGCCCTTCCCTGCGGGTGCCGTTGAAGGCACGGCCCGGCTGTACGTCGACGGGGTATTTGCCACTGCCAATGGGCGCGCACAGTTCGTGGCCGATCCATACCGTGCCGCCAAAGAGCAACGCGATGCACGCTTCCCGCTGACCCTGATCACCGGCCGTCTGCGCGATCAATGGCACGGCATGAGCCGCACCGGCACCGCTGCGCAGCTGTTTGGCCATGTCAGCGAAGCGGAGTTGAGCCTGCACCCGGACGAACTGCGCCGCCATCGCCTGCAGCCGGGGGATCTGGTCAGCCTGAAAAGCAGGCGCGGCGCAATCGTCGTCGCGGTTGCCAGCGATGACAGCGTGCGTCCAGGCCAGGCCTTTTTGCCGATGCATTGGGGCGACCGTTTTCTCAAGGGCGGGGTGAACAGCCTCACCCTGCCCGCATTCGATCCTTTGTCGAAACAGCCCGAACTTAAACACAGCGGCGTTCGCCTGGATCCGGTGGATTTGCCCTGGAAACTATTCGCACTGATCGAGGGCGATGTTCAACGGCATTTTGAAACGCTACGACCGCTCTGTGAGGCGTTTTCCTACGTCAGTCTCAGTCTGGTTGGCCGTGAGCGCCCTGCCCTGCTTGTACGGGCTGCCAATACTTCAGCACCTTCGGCAGAGTTGCTAAGCGAAATCGATAAAAACCTGGCGCTCGATGACGGCCCGGTACTGGCTTACGACGACCCTCGCCGGGCCATAGGCAAGCGCGTGCGGATCGAAAATGGCCGGATCACTGCCATTCGACTGGCCGGTGAAACCCTTGCCCAGCACTGGTTACAGGGGCTGTGGCTCGAAGGTCGCGCGGACCAGCAACTGCGGCGCTGGCTGCTTGCGCCGCTGAGCGCACCACCGGGCAATCTCGACATGCCCTTCAACTCGAACAAGATCCTGTGCAATTGCAAGAACGTCGGCCAGAACGCGATCTGCGCCGGCATCAGCCGTGGCCTGGACTTGCAGGGGCTCAAGCAAGAACTGGGTTGCGGCACGCAATGCGGGTCCTGCGTTCCGGAAATCAAACGCCTGCTGGCTGCCACGGCGCAGCCAGCCACCGTCTTCTCGTGAGGAAAACACTATGAGTGCAAAAGTCTGGCTGGTAGGTGCGGGCCCGGGTGATCCGGAGTTGCTCACGTTGAAGGCGGTACGTGCCTTGCGCGAGGCAGATGTGGTGCTGATCGATGACCTGGTCAATGTCGCGGTACTCGAGCATTGCCCTGGGGCGCGGATCATTCCGGTGGGCAAGCGTGGCGGCTGCCGCTCTACCCCGCAAGCGTTCATCCATCGCCTGATGCTTCGTTATGCCCGGCAGGGTAAATGCGTAGCGCGGCTCAAAGGCGGCGATCCATGCATTTTCGGCCGCGGTGGTGAAGAGGCGCAGTGGCTGCGTGAGCGTGGGGTCGAAGCCGAGTTGGTCAACGGCATCACTGCCGGGCTGGCGGGGGCAACGCAATGCAATATTCCGCTGACTTTGCGCGGTGTAGCCCGTGGTGTCACGCTGGTCACCGCACACACCCAGGACGACAGCCAATTGAACTGGCAGGCACTGGCCCAAGGCGGAACGACGTTGGTGATTTACATGGGAGTGGCCAAGCTGGGTGAAATCCGTGAGCAGCTATTGGCCGGCGGCATGGCAACGGATACGCCCGTGGCCATGATTGAAAATGCCTCCTTGCCCCATCAACGGGAATGTCGGAGCACTCTCACAAACATGGATGAAGCGGCCTACAGATTCCAACTGAAAAGCCCTGCCATACTGGTGATCGGTGCAGTGGCAGCCAGTGCAACTCAATCGCTGTGGGAGCGTGAATTGCCTGTGATGGCGGCAGATCAGTCAGCGTAGTTTCAACTATTTCACCAAATTGCAGACAAAGAAAAGCCCGGCCTGAGCCGGGCTTTTCAGAGCTGTGAGCTAATTACTTAGCTTGAGCTTCAACCTGCGCTTCTACGCGACGGTTAACTGCACGACCAGCGTCAGTTTTGTTGTCAGCAACTGGGCGGGATTCGCCGTAGCCAACAGACTGAACGCGGGACGATTCAACACCGTACTGGTTGGTCAGAACTTGTTTAACGGCGTTTGCACGACGCTCGGACAGTTTCTGGTTGTAAGCGTCAGGACCGACGGAGTCAGTGTGACCTTCAACAGTAGTGCTGGTGGATGGGTACTGCTTCATGAAGTCAGCCAGGTTCTTGATGTCGCCGTAGCTGTTTGGCTTGACTACCGACTTGTCGAAGTCGAACTTCACGTCCAGCTCAACACGAACAACTTCAGCAACTGCCGGGCAGCCGTCAGCGTCAACAGTTACGTTGGCTGGGGTGTCTGGGCACTTGTCAACGTTGTCGCAAACGCCATCGTTGTCGCTGTCAGAGCAAACTTCCGGAGCTGGAACTGGAGCAGCAGCTGGCTTGCTGCCGCCGCCGAAGTTCACACCGATACCGACGCTAGGAGCCCACTCGGTGTTGCCCTGGTCGATGTTGTACTGAGCTTCAACGCCAGCACGGGCGTAGAAGTTGTCGGTGAAGTACAGCTTGGCACCGCCGCCAACGTTGGCGAAGGTGGAACGGTTACGACCGTTCGAGCCGTTCTGGTCGATGCTCTGGTCGGAGAAACCGCCCGAGACGTAAGGACGCAGCATGTCGCCTGGGTTGTTGAAGTGGTACAGAGCGTCCAGAGCGGTGTTCGCGCCCTTAACGTTCTTGCCATCGTTTGCACGGGCATTGTGCACTTCGTCGTAGGCCAGACGCAGTTCAACGTCGTCTGTCAGGAAGTAACCGATCGAACCACCCGGCAGGATGCCGTCGTTCTTGAAGTTACGGTCGCTATCGAAATATTGCTTCTTTGCGTAGCCTTCGATTTCAACTGCGCCTTGGCCCTGTGCCAGAGCGCCGATGGAAGTGGCGGCAATAAGAGAACCAATGGCCAAGCCCAAGGTGTTTTTCAGTTTCATCCGTTAAATCCCCATCTGGTGATTGTGAAGCAGTCCCGCAAACCGGGGGACAACTCGGCGGCAAGTCTAACAGAACTTGCCTACACGTAAGAGATATTTGCGCTGAACTAAGTTTCAGCAATGCCTGCAAATTTCTCACGCAATTTATCTAGAGCGCGTTTGTACCGCATTTTTGTTGCGCTCAAACCCATATGCATGATGTCTGCGATTTCCTGAAACTCCAGCTCTGCGACAAATCGTAGCACCAGAATTTCACGGTCAATCGGATTCACATACACCAACCAGCGATCAAGTCCGCCTTTTTCCTCAGGTTTCGGCGTCTTTTCTTCGGACGCTTCCTCGAGGGGGTCAAGACTCAAAGCGTCCATCAAGCGACGCTTTCGCCGTTCCTTCCGATACTGTGTGATGCACTCGTTGTACGTGATGCTATATAGCCACGTCTTGAACTTCGATTTACCTTCGAAGTTCTTCAGGCCATACAGCACCTTCAACATGACCTCCTGACAGACATCGTCTGCGTCGCGATCGTTCCCTAGATATCGTGCGCACACGTTAAATAATGTTCGCTGGTAACGCCGCATCAGTTCTTCATAGGCGCGTGTTACGTGAAACAGCTCGGTATGCGAGCGCGCGACCAACTCCTCATCAGAGAGCTCGCGGGGGTCGTAGCGCATGGATAACGATTGGGCTTTATTCAAAACAAGTCGGGCCGACAGTCAGGTCAATGTCCGCCGCAGCCAGCGTGAGCAGGCATTTTGCGGCGGCATACATTAGCAGGGTTTGCCGGGTTAGCGGCTACTCACATGCTGCTCAAGGAGGATCCGATTGGAAAGAGAGACTAGCTCACCCTCATCGGTCAGCAATGTGGTTTTAACCGTGCCGATCTCTTCGATCTGGCCTTCGACCTCGCCAACACGCACTTGTTGCCCAACCTGGTACAGCTCACGCACGTAGATTCCCGCAAGAATCTGGCCGGCAATTTCCCGGCTTCCCAACCCCATGGCCAGCGCTACTGCCAGACCAACGGTTATCAACACAATCACGATCACATGGTTCAGCAGGTCAGTCTTGACCTCCAACTGGCTGATCGCAACCGAAATACTGATGATGATCACCAGGCCCTGGGCAATCCGTCCAAGCCCTGAAGCATAGTCCAGCCCCACGCCTTCTGCCGCTCCGCGCACCAGCCCGTTGGCCAGTTGCGCCAGCAAGACACCGACCAGCAACACCAGCGCCGCGCCGAACACCTTCGGCAAATACAACGCAAGCATGTCCAGCGTAGCTGAAACTCGCTCAAGGCCAAGGGATTCTGCGGCAGAAACCAGAAAAATCAGCAGAACGAACCAATAGACGATTTTGCCGATCAGCGTCGAAATAGGAACTTGCAACCCTGCACGGGACAGCAATTTGGTCAGGCCGGTGCCACCCATCAAGCGATCAAGGCCCAATTTGGCGAGCAACTTCGAGAGCAAGGTGTCCAGCAGTTTGGCCACGACAAAACCCAACAGCAGCACAACCAGTGCGCCGAACAGGTTCGGAATGAAGTTCGCAACCTTGGTCCACAACGCAGTCATTGCAGTGACGAGGCTCTGAGTCCAGAGATCAAGTTCCATATTCAATCAGCCTTATCAGCAGTGCGAGCAGTAGGTTTACGAAGACGGGATACCGGCGCGACATGGGCCGATCCGTTATTCAGGGCGATCATCAGTGCGGGCAACCAGCGCCCCAGCAGGCTGAACAGATCACCGGCGCCGACCTGGCGGTTGGCGGTTTTCAGCACACGCCCCAGGCACGCATCGTCGTCCCGGGTGGACGGTGAGGCGTTGAGCATGTCGCGTAAAGACTGTTCAAACGGATCGTGCATACGCACCTCTCGTGATGTCTGTGGGAGACGCGGTCAGTTTTGGTCGGGTCACATGGTTTCCCTCAGACCCAGCGCAAACGTCGGAACAACCACCACTGCCCGAGCGCCACCGAGACCATCATCAGGCAAGCGATCAGAAAGCCGTAAGGGCTGGCAGAGAATGGAATTCCACCGACGTTGATCCCCAAAAGCCCGGCCAGAAAACTCATCGGCAAAAAGATCCCGGTGATGATCCCGAAGCGATACATCGTGCGGTTCATGCGCACGCTCAAGCGACGGTCTTCAGCCTCCAGGACCAGCCCCACCCGCTCCCGGGTCAATTCCAGCTCTTCGAGGTAGCGGGTCAGGCTATTGTTCAATTCGTTCCAGTAATCGCCGTCATCCTCGACGAACCAGGGCAACTTGATTCGCGTCAACTGCCCGAAAATGTCCCGCTGCGGAGCCAGAAAGCGCTTCAACGCAGCCGCCCGGCGACGAATCTGCAAAACCGCCCCGTGCTCAGGAGTATACCGTTCGTCGGTATCCAGCTTTTCTTCTTCCTCATCGACCACTTCCGAGAGACAGCTGACCAGATCCTGCACCTTGTTGGTGAGGTACTGCGCCATGCAAAGGATGAGTTCGGAGGCAGTTTTCGGCCCCTTGCCCTCGGACAGTTGCACCAGCAACTCGTCAGTGGCACGCAAAGGACGCAAACGCAGGGAAATGACACGCTGGGCAGAGCCGAAAATCCGCACCGACACCATGTCTTCCGGTTCGGCGCCAGGGTTCAGATTGACCCCGCGCAAAAATAGCAGCAGTTCGCTGTCCGAAAGCTGTAGAAGTCGCGGACGGGTGTTTTCTTCGAGTAACAGGTCACAGCTGAATTCGCTCAGACCGCTGGATTTGCGCAACCAGGTCCGGGTTTGCGGATGACTGCGATCCCAGTGCAGCCACAGGCTTTCATGGGCCTGCAACTGCAAGTCATCGAATTCAGTCCGGGCAATCGAACGCGCACCGCCTTTACCGTCCAGCACCAGGGCATGCACCAGCCCCCATTGCGCGTTTTCTTCCTCGAACATCCGCACTCCTTTGGTCAACCGGCGCTTTATTCAGGCATTTTCAGCGGGCTGGGCGAGATGATCACGCCGTTGTTGTCCGCATAAATGTACTCGCCTGGACGGAACGTCACACCGGCAAACGTCACCACAACGTTGAGATCGCCGAGCCCGCGCCTGTCGGATTTCCTCGGGTGGCTGGCGAGGGCCTGAACGCCCAGATCGGTCTGCGCGATGATATCGACGTCGCGGATGCAACCGTAGATCACCAGCCCTTCCCAACCGTTTTTCGCGGCTTTCTCGGCCAGCATGTCACCGAGCAACGCATGCCGCAGGGAACCGCCACCGTCTACCACCAGCACTTTGCCATTCCCCTTGAGCTCGACCTGCTCCTTGACCCGCGAGTTGTCTTCAAAGCATTTGATGGTCACGATTTCGCCGCCGAAGGAATCACGGCCGCCGAAATTGCTGAACATCGGTTCCAGCACCTGCACCAGCTCCGGATAGGCGTCGCACAGGTCAGGCGTGATGTAATGGTTCATCGAGAAACTCCTGTAAGAGGAAGACAATCGAGGATGTCGGAAAGTGACCAGAACAGCTCAATGCGTCATATCTTAGCCGCAAGCCGACCGGAGCGAAATGCCCTTCTTAGAGCGTCAGGCTCAGATTGCCGCGACCAAATCCTGTTGCGCTCCCGGCAAAGGTGTCTGCTGATCGGCCAACCAGCGCGTCACCAAAGGCCAGACTTCAGCCTGGGCTGCCTTGCTGACGAGCATTTCCACGTGACCGAAATTGTCGCCGAAGCCCTGCTCGCGCCCCAGGTTGATGAATTGCTTGTGCTCGGAACCGAACTGCTCGAACAACTTGCGACACGCCCACGCAGGATCCTGATGATCACCCGCAGCGCTCACGGCAAGCACCGGCAACTTGACCTCGGCCAAACCCGCCCACCAGTTTTTATCGGCATCGCCAAAGCGCCCGAACAGACCGTACCAGCGCATGCCTTCCAGGGCCAGGCCGATGGGCTCGTCCTCCGGACCGCGCTTGAGCCTTGAGCCGGACAACTGGGCAAAACGCTTGAGAATGAAGCGACCGCTCCACTCTACCGGCGGAATCTTCAATGGCCAGTAGGTGCGACTGACTTGTGTACCGAAAAACGCCGCCGAGGCCACGACGGGCTCACCGATGTACTCGCCACCCAGCGCTGCGGCCAATGTAATACCGCCCAGTGAGTGACCGATCCAGTGTGGCACCTGCCCGCTCTGTTCGCGCACGAACGCACCAATGGCCGGCAGGTCATAGCGTGCGTAGTCGGCAACACGGTTCTTGCGGTAGTCGTGGTTACGCTGGGACAGGCCGTGACCGCGCATTTCCGGAATCCAGACATCGAACCCCAGACGGGCCAGGTAAGCGCCCAACCCCAGGCCTTTGGGAGAAAACCAGAACCGGCGATTGGAAAAGCTGCCGTGCAGCAGGATCACCGGCACGCCACGGGAGGACGACTCATCGGCCATGCCAAGGCGTGTCACAGCCAATTCGACGGTGAAGTCGGGACTGTTACCGGGTTTCAAACGATACACATCTTCGCTCAGATCACCGCGCCGTTCGGCACTGATCAGGGCGACAGGAAATAGGTTGCTGCTGCTTTGCATAATCTCTTGCACAAAAAAGGGCGGCATCCAGATGGAGCCCGCCCTGCTTGAATCTCATAAAGACCGCTCCCTGTAGGAGCGAGCCCTGCTCGCGAAGAACTCGGGACGCCACGTTTATCCAGGATAAACGCGTTATCGTTGACGTCCATCGCGAGCAAGCTCGCTCCCACAGAAAGGGGCGGCCCGTTTACACCGGATCAGGCCGAAGCTTGACCTTCCGCCAGGAAGAACCAGGTTTCCAGTACGGAGTCAGGGTTCAACGAAACGCTTTCAATGCCCTGCTCCATCAGCCACTTGGCCAGGTCCGGGTGGTCCGAAGGACCCTGACCGCAGATACCGATGTATTTGCCGGCCTTGTTGCACGCGGCAATCGCATTGGCCAGCAGCTTCTTGACCGCCGGATTACGCTCGTCGAACAGGTGGGCGATGATGCCGGAGTCACGGTCCAGGCCCAGGGTCAGCTGGGTCAGGTCGTTGGAGCCGATGGAGAAACCGTCGAAGAACTCGAGGAACTCTTCAGCCAGGATGGCGTTGGACGGCAGTTCGCACATCATGATCACGCGCAGGCCGTTCTGGCCACGAGCCAGACCATTTTCCGCCAGCAGATCCACCACCTGGCTCGCTTCGCCCAGGGTACGGACGAACGGCACCATGATTTCGACGTTGGTCAGGCCCATCTCGTTGCGCACGCGCTTGAGGGCGCGGCATTCGAGCTCGAAGCAGTCGCGGAACGATTCGCTGATGTAACGCGAGGCACCGCGGAAGCCCAACATCGGGTTCTCTTCTTCCGGCTCGTACAGCTTGCCGCCGATCAGGTTGGCGTATTCGTTGGACTTGAAGTCCGACAGACGCACGATGACCTTTTTCGGCCAGAACGCAGCCGCCAGGGTGCTGATGCCTTCAACCAGTTTCTCGACGTAGAAGCCGACCGGATCGTTGTAACCGGCGATGCGCTTGTCGACGCTGTCCTTGATTTCCTGCGGCAGGCCGTCGTAGTTCAACAGCGCTTTCGGGTGCACGCCGATCATGCGGTTGATGATGAACTCCAGGCGGGCCAGGCCCACACCGGCGTTCGGCAGCTGTGCGAAGTCGAAGGCGCGGTCCGGGTTACCGACGTTCATCATGATCTTGAACGGCAGCTCAGGCATGGCGTCCACGGAGTTCTTCTTGATGTCGAAGCCCAGTTCGCCTTCGAAGATGAAACCGGTGTCGCCTTCAGCGCAGGAAACAGTCACGCCCTGGCCATCTTTCAACAGCTGGGTGGCGTTGCCGCAACCTACTACCGCTGGAATACCCAGCTCACGGGCGATGATCGCCGCGTGGCAAGTACGGCCGCCACGGTTGGTGACGATCGCGCTCGCGCGCTTCATGACCGGCTCCCAGTCCGGGTCGGTCATGTCGGAAACCAGTACGTCGCCTGGCTGGACCTTGTCCATCTCGGACACGTCCTTGATGATGCGGACCTTGCCGGCGCCGATGCGCTGGCCAATGGCACGGCCTTCCACCAGCACGGTGCCGGTTTCTTTCAACAGGTAACGCTCCATGACGTTGGCCTGGGTGCGGCTCTTCACGGTTTCCGGACGAGCCTGCACGATGTAGAGCTTGCCGTCGTCACCGTCCTTGGCCCACTCGATGTCCATCGGGCACTGGTAGTGCTTCTCGATGATCATCGCCTGCTTGGCCAGTTCGCTGACTTCGGCGTCGGTCAGGCAGAAACGTGCGCGCTCAGCCTTGTCCACGTCGACGGTCTTGACCGAACGACCGGCCTTGGCCTCGTCGCCGTAGATCATCTTGATGGCTTTGCTACCCAGGTTGCGGCGCAGGATCGCCGGGCGACCCGCGGCCAGCGTGCCTTTGTGAACGTAGAACTCATCCGGGTTCACCGCGCCTTGTACGACGGTTTCACCCAGGCCGTAGGCGCCGGTGATGAACACCACGTCACGGAAGCCCGACTCGGTATCGAGGGTGAACATCACGCCGGCGGTGCCGGTTTCGGAACGGACCATGCGCTGCACGCCAGCGGACAGGGCAACCAGCTTGTGGTCGAAGCCCTGGTGCACGCGATAGGAAATGGCACGGTCGTTGAACAGCGAGGCGAACACCTCTTTGGCGGCGCGAATGACGTTTTCGACACCACGGATGTTCAGGAAGGTTTCCTGCTGACCGGCAAAGGATGCGTCGGGCAAGTCTTCGGCGGTGGCGGAAGAACGCACGGCCACGGCCATGTCAGGGTTGCCGGCGGACAGCGTGGCGAACGCGGTACGAATTTCGGCATTCAGTTTTTCAGGGAACTCGGCTTCCATGATCCATTGGCGGATCTGGGCACCGGTCTTGGCCAGCGCATTCACGTCATCGACGTCCAGGGCATCGAGCGCATCGTGAATCTGCTGATTCAGGCCGCTCAGTTCCAGGAAATCACGATAAGCCTGAGCGGTCGTGGCGAAGCCGCCGGGCACCGATACACCGGCACCTGCAAGGTTGCTGATCATCTCGCCCAGGGATGCGTTCTTGCCCCCCACATGCTCAACATCGTGTTTGCCGAGCTTATCGAGGGAAACTACGTACTCTACCAAGGTGATCTCTCCACTAACTGTGTTGGAAAAGCTCAGAAACCGGCTGCTTAAGTGAGCATTTGCCGGTTATATGGCCTGGACCTGGAAAATAAGTGAGAATGCGGGCCAATGGCGGCCGGCAAATCGCGCCTATCATATCCAAGATTCGTCACTAGCTTAAGGCCCAAGGTGCAAATGAAACGATCTGCTTTCTTTATCTCCGATGGTACCGGCATTACCGCCGAAACCCTGGGTCAAAGCCTTCTGGCGCAGTTCGAAAACATTACCTTCAGCAAAGTCACGCGGCCGTACATCGACAACGTGGACAAAGCGCGGGCCATGGTACAACAAATCAACAAAGCCGCCGAAACCGACGGCTTCCGTCCGATTATCTTCGACACCATCGTCAATCAGGACATTCGTGAGATTCTCGCAACCTCGAATGGTTTCATGATCGACATTTTCTCGACGTTCCTGGCACCGCTTGAACAGGAACTGACCGAGCATTCTTCCTATACCGTGGGCAAGTCCCACTCCATCGGCGCCAACACCAACTACATGGAGCGTATCGAGGCCGTTAACTTCGCCCTCGACAACGACGACGGCGCCCGCACGCACTATTACGACAAGGCCGACCTGATACTAGTGGGCGTGTCGCGATGTGGTAAGACGCCGACGTGCCTGTACATGGCGATGCAGTTCGGTATCCGCGCAGCCAACTACCCGCTGACCGAAGACGACATGGAGCGCCTGCAACTGCCGTCCGCCCTGCGCGCCCACCAGCACAAGCTGTTCGGCCTGACCATCGACCCGGACCGCCTTACCGCGATCCGCAACGAGCGCAAGCCCAACAGCCGCTATTCGAGCTACGCCCAGTGCGAGTTCGAAGTTCGCGAGGTGGAAAACCTGTTCCGCCGCGAGAACATTCCGAACATCAACTCCACGCACTTTTCCGTAGAAGAAATCTCCGCGAAGATTCTCGTGGAGAAAGGTGTGGAGCGGCGTTTCAAGTAGTTCTTTATTGCCTGTTCCGGCCTCATCGCGAGCAAGCTCGCTCCCACAGTTGATTTGTGTTCACCGCAGATCTCCTGTGGGAGCGAGCTTGCTCGCGATGAACGATAACTCGGTCTCCTAGATAACAAACAAATCCACAAACCGGTTCACCGGTGTCGCCTCAAGTTTCTGCCGATCCTTGCACAACGCAAAAATCTCCTCGCTACGCTGCCCGGTGAATCGTGTCAGCAAGTTCGCCCTGAACTTGTCCTCCAGCAACGGAATGCCTTCGACCCGACGCCGACGATGCCCAATCGGGTATTCCACCACGACGTTTTCAGTACTCGACCCGTCCTTGAAAAACACCTGCACAGCGTTGGCAATGGAGCGCTTGTCGGACTCCAGATACTCACGGGTGAATCGCGGCTCCTCAACTATCACCATCTTGTCGCGCAACACATCGATGATCGGATGCGCCTTGTGGAAATCATCTTCGTAATACTCGGCAACCAGATTGCCAAAGGCCAGCGGCACGGCAGTCATGTACTGGATGCAGTGATCGCGATCAGCGGCATTGGCCAGCGGGCCGACCTTGGAAATGATGCGAATCGCCGACTCGTGAGTGGTGATGACGATCCGGTCGATTTCGTGCAGACGATTGCGCACTTGCGGATGCAGGGTCACCGCCGCCTCACAGGCCGTTTGCGCATGGAACTCGGCCGGAAAACTGATCTTGAACAACACGTTTTCCATCACATAACTGCCGTACGGTCGCGAGAAACTGAACGCACGCTTGTCTTCAGGCTTGAGCGCCAGATCGTTGTTGGTGTGGCTGAACAATACGTCGTAAAACCCCCACTGCCTGGCACTCAATACACCGGGAATACCCATTTCGCCGCGCATCGCCATGTCCGCCAAACGCACGCCACGACTGGACGCATCCCCCGCCGCCCAGGATTTACGCGAACCGGCATTCGGCGCATGCCGGTATGTGCGCAGGGCCTGACCGTCCGCAAAGGCATGGGACAACGCCGACAACAACTGCTCGCGATTGGCACCCATCAGCTTGGCGGTGACTGCGGTCGAGGCCACTTTCACCAGAATGACGTGATCGAGGCCGACACGGTTGAACGAGTTTTCCAGGGCAATCACGCCTTGAATCTCATGGGCCATGATCATCGCTTCAAGCACTGTACGCACGGTCAGCGGTGCCACACCATTGGCCAGGTGCTTTTGTGATAAATGGTCGGCTACGGCGAGAATACCGCCGAGGTTGTCCGACGGATGCCCCCACTCCGCAGCGAGCCAGGTGTCGTTGTAGTCGAGCCAGCGCACGATGCAGCCGATGTCCCACGCCGCCTTCACAGGATCGAGCCGGTAACTGGTCCCCGGCACCCGGGCGCCGAATGGCACGACAGTGCCTTCTACCACTGGCCCCAAATGCTTGGTGCACTCGGGAAAACGCAGGGCCAGCAGGCCGCAACCCAAGGTATCGATCAGACAGTTGCGCGCAGTATCCAGCGCCTCTTTTGACTCGATCTTGTAGTTGAGGACGTAATCGGCAATGTCCTGCAGGACCTTGTCGTAGTCGGGGCGGTTGTTCAGGTCGACGTTGGCACTCATGTTCGATTCACTCTGCGGTGTTCGTTGATGGGACCTCGGTTCAGGGCAATCTCAGTCAATGACAAATTCTTATGATTGAAATGCAGGCCACTGTGGGAGCGAGCTTGCTCGCGATGGCGGTGCATCAGCCAGCACACGTATTGAATGTGTTGGCCCCATCGCGAGCAAGCTCGCTCCCACAGGTGTTTGGATGATCTTAGAAAGAATCACCCGGCACACGGACAAACCCTTCCATCAACACCCGTGCACTGCGGCTCATGATCGCTTTGTTCACGGTCCACTCGCCATTGACCTGGCTGGCCTCGGCGCCGACGCGCAAGGTACCGGACGGGTGGCCGAAGCGCACCGCGTTGCGTTCGATACCGCCTGCCGCGAGGTTAACCAGCGTACCGGTGATCGCTGCCGCCGTGCCGATTGCCACCGCAGCAGTACCCATCATCGCGTGGTGCAACTTGCCCATGGACAGCGCACGCACCAGCAGGTCGACATCACCCGCCGCAATGGCTTTGCCACTGGACGATACGTAATCTGCCGGTTTGGCGACGAAGGCCACTTTTGGCGTGTGCTGGCGCTTGGCAGCTTCGTCAATGTTCGAAATCAGGCCCATGCGCAATGCGCCGTAAGCGCGGATGGTTTCGAACATCAGCAAGGCTTTCGGGTCGCCGTTTATCGCGCCCTGCAACTCGGTGCCCTTGTAGCCGATGTCTTCGGCATTGACGAAAATCGTCGGGATACCGGCGTTGATCATGGTCGCCTTGAAGGTGCCGACGCCGGGCACTTCCAGGTCGTCCACCAGGTTGCCGGTAGGGAACATCGAACCGCCGCCGCCCTCCTCGTCCGCCGCCGGATCGAGGAACTCGATCTGCACTTCGGCCGCCGGGAAGGTCACGCCGTCGAGTTCGAAATCGCCGGTTTCCTGTACTTCACCATTGGTGATCGGCACGTGGGCGATGATGGTCTTGCCTATGTTGGCCTGCCACACGCGAACCACCGCCACGCCGTTGTGCGGGATGCGGCTGGCATCCACCAGACCATTGCTGACGGCGAACGAACCGACCGCCGCCGACAGGTTGCCGCAGTTGCCGCTCCAGTCCACGAAGGGCTTGTCGATGGACACCTGACCGAACAGGTAATCGACATCGTGATCGGCCTTGATGCTTTTCGACAGGATCACGGTTTTGCTGGTGCTGGAAGTCGCGCCACCCATGCCGTCGATTTGTTTGTCATACGGGTCGGGGCTGCCGATCACCCGCAGCAGCAAAGCGTCGCGAGCCGGGCCCGGAACCTGTGCCGCTTCCGGCAAATCCTTCAGGCTGAAAAACACGCCTTTGCTGGTGCCGCCGCGCATGTATGTCGCTGGAATTTTGATCTGCGGTGCATGAGCCATGGTGCTCGTTACTCCTAATCTGAAAACAGACACGGGACTCAAAGTCCCGTGTCTGCAAAGCGTGTGTTAAACAGCAACCGCCGATTCTTCGAGGAAGTCCTGGGCGAAGCGTTGCAGCACGCCACCGGCTTCGTAGATCGACACTTCTTCAGCAGTGTCGAGGCGGCAGGTCACCGGCACATCGACGCGCTCGCCATTCTTGCGATGGATCACCAGGGTCAGCTCGGCACGCGGGGTGCGGTCGCCAATCACGTCGTAGGTTTCGCTGCCGTCGATGGCCAGGGTGTGGCGGTTGGTGCCCGGCTTGAATTCCAGCGGCAACACGCCCATGCCCACCAGGTTGGTGCGGTGAATGCGCTCGAAACCTTCGGCGGCAATCGCTTCCACACCCGCCAGGCGCACGCCCTTGGCCGCCCAGTCGCGGGACGAACCCTGACCGTAGTCGGCACCTGCGATGATGATCAGCGGCTGCTTGCGATCCATGTAGGTCTCGATGGCTTCCCACATGCGCATCACTTTGCCTTCCGGCTCGACACGGGCCAGCGAACCCTGCTTGACCTTGCCGTTTTCCAGAACCATTTCGTTGAACAGTTTCGGGTTGGCGAAGGTCGCGCGCTGCGCGGTCAGGTGGTCACCACGGTGAGTCGCGTAGGAGTTGAAGTCCTCTTCCGGCAGGCCCATTTTCGCCAGGTATTCGCCCGCGGCGCTGTCGAGCATGATGGCGTTGGACGGCGACAGGTGATCGGTGGTGATGTTGTCCGGCAGCACCGCCAGCGGGCGCATGCCCTTGAGCGGACGGGCGCCGGCCAACGCACCTTCCCAGTACGGCGGACGGCGGATGTAGGTGCTCATCTCGCGCCACTCGTACAGCGGAGCGACTTTGGGACCTGTGTCTTCGTGGATCGCGAACATCGGGATGTAGACCTGACGGAACTGCTCAGGCTTGACCGAGGCTTTCACCACGGCGTCGATTTCTTCGTCGCTCGGCCAGATGTCCTTCAGGCGGATTTCCTTGCCATCCACCACGCCCAGCACATCTTTTTCGATGTCGAAACGGATGGTACCGGCGATGGCGTAAGCGACCACCAGTGGCGGCGATGCGAGGAACGCCTGCTTGGCGTACGGGTGAATCCGGCCGTCGAAGTTACGGTTACCGGACAACACAGCAGTGGCGTACAGGTCACGGTCGATGATCTCTTGCTGGATCACCGGGTCCAGTGCGCCGGACATGCCGTTGCAGGTGGTGCAGGCGAAGGCCACGACGCCGAAACCGAGCTGTTCCAACTCATCGGTCAAACCGGCTTCATCGAGGTACAGCGCCACGGTTTTGGAACCCGGTGCCAGGGACGACTTGACCCACGGCTTGCGGGTCAGGCCGAGCTTGTTGGCGTTGCGCGCCAGCAGGCCGGCGGCGATCACGTTGCGCGGGTTGCTGGTGTTGGTGCAGCTGGTGATGGCGGCGATGATCACCGCGCCGTCCGGCATTTGCCCCGGCACATCGTCCCACTGACCAGAAATGCCTTTGGCAGCCAGATCCGACACCGCCACACGGGCGTGCGGGTTGCTCGGGCCAGCCATGTTGCGCACCACAGAAGACAGGTCGAAGGTCAGGCCGCGCTCGTACTGCGCGCCTTTGAGGCTGTCAGCCCACAGGCCGACCTGCTTGGCGTAGTTCTCGACCAACTGCACCTGCTCGTCTTCACGTCCGGTGAGCTTGAGGTAGTCGATAGTCTGCTGATCGATGTAGAACATCGCCGCGGTGGCGCCGTATTCCGGGGCCATGTTGGAGATGGTCGCGCGGTCGCCGAGGGTCAGCGCCGCAGCACCTTCACCGAAGAATTCCAGCCACGCGCCAACCACTTTTTGCTTGCGCAGGAACTCGGTCAGCGCCAGCACCATGTCGGTGGCGGTGATGCCCGGCTGCAGCTTACCGGTCAGCTCGACGCCGACGCTTTCCGGCAGACGCATCCACGATGCGCGACCGAGCATTACGCTTTCGGCTTCCAGACCACCGACACCGATGGCGATCACGCCCAACGCATCGACGTGCGGGGTGTGGCTGTCGGTGCCGACGCAGGTATCAGGGAAGGCCACGCCGTCACGCACCTGGATCACCGGAGACATTTTCTCCAGGTTGATCTGGTGCATGATGCCGTTGCCCGGCGGGATCACGTCGACGTTCTTGAACGCCTTCTTGGTCCAGTTGATGAAGTGGAAACGGTCTTCGTTGCGACGGTCTTCGATGGCGCGGTTCTTCTCGAACGCTTCCGGATCGAAGCCACCGCGCTCGACGGCCAGGGAGTGGTCGACGATCAGTTGGGTCGGCACCACCGGGTTCACTTGCGCCGGATCACCGCCCTGCAGGGCGATGGCGTCACGCAGGCCGGCGAGGTCGACCAGCGCGGTCTGGCCGAGAATGTCGTGGCACACCACGCGGGCCGGGAACCACGGGAAGTCGAGGTCGCGCTTGCGCTCGATGAATTGCTTCAGGGATTCGGTGAGCGTGGCCGGGTCGCAGCGACGCACAAGGTTTTCCGCCAGTACACGGGAGGTGTACGGCAGGGTGTCGTAGGCGCCAGGCTGGATCGCCTCGACCGCTGCGCGGACATCGAAGTAATCCAGGTGGCTGCCGGGCAGCGGTTTACGAAATTGTGTGTTCATCGTCAGGACTCGGTCACGGTAGTTACAAAAGGTGGGGCCTGGCACCAGACTTGAAGTGAACACAATCCACTGTGGGAGCGAGCTTGCTCGCGATGGCGTGTCAGTCGACACCAATGTGAATGACACTCCATCGCGAGCAAGCTCGCTCCTACAGGGATCTGCGTTGCATTCAGATCCCGGTGCCGGCCGCCACCATTCAGCGTTGTTCGATTGGTACGAACTTGCGCTGCTCAACGCCGGTGTATTCGGCGCTTGGACGGATGATGCGGTTGTTGGCACGTTGTTCGTACACGTGGGCGGCCCAGCCGGTCAGGCGCGAGCAGACGAAGATCGGTGTGAACAACTTGGTCGGGATGCCCATGAAGTGGTACGCCGAGGCATGGTAGAAGTCGGCGTTCGGGAACAGTTTCTTCTGCTCCCACATGGTCTTGTCGATGGCTTCGGACACCGGGAACAACACCTTGTCACCCACTTCGTCAGCAAGCTTTTTCGACCAGCCCTTGATCACCTCATTACGCGGATCGTTGTCCTTATAGATCGCGTGGCCGAAGCCCATGATCTTGTCCTTGCGCTCGAGCATGCCGAGGGTGCCCTTGATCGCGTCTTCCGGCGACGAGAAACGCTCGATCATTTCCATCGCCGCTTCGTTGGCGCCGCCGTGCAGCGGACCGCGCAGCGAGCCAATGGCCGCGGTGATGCACGAATACAGGTCGGACAGGGTCGAGGCGCAAACACGTGCGGTGAAGGTCGACGCGTTGAACTCGTGCTCCGCGTAGAGGATCAGCGAAACGTTCATCACCTTGACGTGCAGCTCGCTCGGCTTCTTGCCGTGCAGCAGGTGCAGGAAGTGGCCGCCGATGGACTGCTCGTCACTCACGCAATCGATGCGCTTGCCTTCGTGGCTGAAGCGATACCAGTAGGTCATGATCGCCGGGAACGCGGCCAGCAGGCGGTCGGTCTTGTCGTGTTGCTCGGAGAAGTTGCTCTCCGGCTCCAGGTTGCCCAGGAACGAGCAGCCAGTGCGCATCACGTCCATCGGGTGGGCGTCGGCGGGGATGCGTTCCAGCACTTCTTTGAGCGCTTGCGGCAGGTCGCGCAGCTTGCTCAGTTTGGCAACGTAGGCTGCCAGTTGCGCCTTGCTCGGCAGTTCGCCGTACAGCAGCAGGTAGGCAACTTCTTCGAACTGTGCGTCAGCCGCCAGTTCACGTACGTCATAACCACGATAGGTCAGACCGGCACCCGACTGGCCCACGGTGGACAGTGCGGTTTGCCCGGCTACCTGGCCACGGAGCCCGGCGCCACTGAGTACTTTTGCTTCGGCCATTGCTGTCTCCAATTCTTGAATTTTTTAGGGAAACCAATCTTTCATCTGTAGGAGCGAGCTTGCTCGCGATGGACGCCGATGATGACGCGGGAAAACTGATACCCCGCGGTGTATGGCCCACCATCGCGAGCCAGCTCGCTCCTACAGGTACACGGGGTTCATTATTTTTTCGCGGCGAACAACGCATCGAGCTTCTGCTCGAAGGTGTGGTAGTCGATGCGATCGTAAAGCTCCATGCGAGTCTGCATGGTGTCGATGACGTTCTGTTGCGTGCCATCGCGACGGATCGCGGTGTAGACGTTTTCTGCAGCCTTGTTCATGGCACGGAACGCCGACAGCGGGTACAGCACCAGCGATACGTCGGCAGCGGCCAGCTGTTCGGTGGTGTACAGCGGCGTCGCGCCGAACTCGGTGATGTTGGCCAGGATCGGCGCTTTCACGCGATTGGCGAACAGCTTGTACATTTCCAGTTCAGTGATGGCTTCCGGGAACACCATGTCAGCGCCGGCCTCGATGCACGCGGCGGCGCGATCCAGGGCAGACTCCAGACCTTCCACCGCCAGGGCGTCGGTACGGGCCATGATCACGAAGCTGTCATCGGTACGGGCATCGACGGCCGCTTTGATGCGGTCGACCATTTCCTGCTGGGTCACGATTTCCTTGTTAGGACGGTGACCGCAGCGCTTGGCGCCGACCTGGTCTTCGATGTGAATCGCCGCCGCGCCGAACTTGATCATCGACTTCACGGTACGGGCGACGTTGAACGCCGAGGAACCGAAACCGGTGTCCACATCCACCAGCAGCGGCAGGTCGCAAACATCGGTGATGCGGCGCACGTCGGTCAGCACGTCATCCAGGCCGGTGATGCCCAGGTCCGGCACGCCGAGGGAGCCGGCAGCCACCCCCCCACCCGACAGGTAGATCGCCTTGAAACCGGCGCGCTTGGCCAGCAGCGCATGGTTGGCGTTGATCGCGCCGACCACTTGCAATGGATGCTCGCTGGCGACCGCATCGCGGAAACGCTGGCCTGGAGTGCTCTTGTTCAAACTCATGACTCACCTCGTTTGGCTGTCGGGTTAGCGCCGTCCTGGTAATGACGGGCGATGTTGCGTTTGGAGGCGCCGATGTGACGGCGCATCAACAACTCGGCCAGTTCACCGTCACGGTCGGCGATGGCATCGAGAATTCGGTGGTGCTCGGCGAACGCCTGGTGCGGGCGATTGGGCGTGGTGGAAAACTGGATGCGGTACATGCGCACCAGTTGATACAGCTCGCCGCAGAGCATTTGGGTCAGCGTACGGTTGCCGCTGCCCTGGATGATTCGGTAGTGGAAGTCGAAATCGCCTTCCTGCTGGTAGTAGCCTCTCCCGGCCTGAAACGCCTCATCGCGCTCGTGGGTTTCCAGGACCCGACGCAGCTCGTCGATTTCTTCGAGACTCATGCGCTCGGCGGCCAGGCGACAGGCCATGCCTTCCAGGGATTCGCGGATTTCGTATAGCTCAATCAGTTCGGCGTGATTGAGCGACACCACCCGTGCGCCGACATGCGGCACGCGAACCAGCAGGCGCTGGCCTTCCAGACGGTGGATGGCCTCGCGCAACGGGCCACGGCTGATGCCGTAGGTGCGCGCCAGTTCCGGTTCGGAGATTTTGCTGCCCGGCGCGATATCGCCTTTGACGATAGCCGCCTGAATGCGTCGGAAGACGTTCTCGGAAAGCGTCTCCGTATCGTCTTGCGTAGAAACCGGGGGATCGAGTTGATCCAGCATATTGTCGACACCTTGTAAGCCAGTGCCGCAAAAACTATCGAATAGTGGCGACACAGTCAAAGTATAAATCGATATTGTCGACAATCTTCTGATAACCGGTTGCACCATTACGAAGCAACCGGCCTATTTATAGCCACCGGCCAGCGCTGGCGCCATCAAACCACCGTGCTAGAATGCCGCCCGCATTTGTTTGTCACATCTGCACTGCCTGTCATAAAAACCTGACAGGCATACGAGGGAGCTTGCGCAGCGATGCCAGGGCCTTGAATCAAGTCGGACCGCTGCGCATCAGGATTTATGAGACTCAAGCCCTTCCCCACCTTCCTTTATTTCCTTTGCCTGCCCGGTTTCGCAATGGCCGGGGAAAAGACCGTGTATGGCCTTAACGAGTACGCATCGCTCAATGGCATCGATCTGGAAGTGGCGGCCAAACTCGACACCGGGGCGAAAACCGCCTCCCTGAGTGCACGGGATATCAAACGTTTCAAACGCAACGGCGAGTCGTGGGTGCGCTTTTACCTGGCCATCGACGCCGCCCATTCGCACCCGATCGAACGCCCGCTGGCCCGTGTCAGCAAGATCAAGCGCCGGGCCGGCGACTACGATCCGGAGGAAGGCAAGAAGTACACCGCTCGCCCGGTGATCGAACTGGACATCTGCATGGGCTCGGCCCTGCGCAGCATCGAAGTGAACCTGACCGACCGCAGCGCTTTCCAATACCCGCTACTGATTGGCTCCGAAGCCCTCAAACGTTTCGATGCTCTGGTTGACCCCAGCCTTAAATATGCTGCCGGCAAACCTGCCTGCACCACCGACGCTCATACCGCCGAGTAATTCAAATGCGCTCTCTTACCCTTCACCTGAAACTGCTGATCGCCATCCTGGTGGTGCTGGGCATTTCAGTTACGGCCTATCAGATCTTCGTGCTGGGCATCCCGGTGACCGAAGACGCCACCGACGACCTGTGGAACATCGACGCCAAGGTCGAGTTCGTCGCCAGTGCCAAGGATCCGGTCAAGATCCAGATGTTCGTGCCTCCGCTGAGCCGCGACTTCGTGAGCCTCAACGAGAGCTTCATCTCCAACAACTACGGCGTGGCCGTGAACCGGGTCGACGGCAACCGCAAGGTCACCTGGTCGGCACGCCGGGCCAAAGGCAATCAGACGCTGTATTACCGCCTGGTGCTGACCAAGCGTTATTCCGGTGAGAAAGCCAAGATCAAAGGCCCGACCTTTCGCGACAGCATGACCATCGAAGGCCCGGAAAAAATCGCCGCCGAAGCCCTGCTCGCACCGATTCGCCAACACTCGGCCGATGTCGAAACTTTCGTCGGCGAAGCCATCAAGCGGGTCAACAACCTTAACGACGACAACGTGAAACTGCTGCTGGCCGGTGATCCATCCGCGGCGCACAAGGCGAAAATCGTCGAGCTGCTGCTGTCCATCGCCCATGTGCCGATCGAGAAGGTCCACACCATCCGCCTGGTGGCCGACCAGCCGCAAATGCCGGAACTGTGGCTGCGCAGCTTCAATGGCACCGACTGGCTGTACTTCAACCCGGAAACCGGTGAACAGGGCCTGCCGACCGACCGCCTGCTGTGGTGGACCGGCGACGAAAACCTGATCACCGTCGATGGTGGCAAGAAAGCCAACGTGACCTTCAGCCTGAACAACAGCGAAATGAACGCCATTCGCCTGGCCAAGCTGACCGATGAAAACACCGACGCCAATTTCCTCGAGTACTCGCTGTACGGCCTGCCGCTGCAAACCCAGCAGACCTTCATGATCATGGTGATGATCCCGATCGGCGTGCTGGTGATCCTGGTCCTGCGCAACCTGATCGGCATCCAGACCCTGGGCACCTTCACCCCGGTGCTGATCGCCCTGGCCTTCCGCGAAACCCAGCTCGGCTTCGGTATCGTGCTGTTTACCATCATCACGGCGCTGGGCTTGTCGCTGCGTTCCTATCTCGAACACCTGAAACTGCAAATGCTGCCGCGGCTGTCGGTGGTGCTGACGTTCGTGGTGGTGCTGATTGCAGCCATCAGCCTGCTCAGCCATAAACTCGGCCTGGAACGCGGTTTGTCGGTGGCGCTGTTCCCGATGGTGATCCTGACCATGACCATCGAACGACTGTCGATCACCTGGGAAGAGCGCGGCGGTGGCCATGCCATGAAAGTGGCCGTCGGCACGCTGTTCGCCGCGTCCCTGGCGCACCTGATCATGAGCGTGCCGGAACTGGTGTACTTCGTGTTCACTTTCCCGGCGATCCTGCTGATTCTGGTGGGCTTCATGCTGGCCATGGGTCGTTATCGCGGTTACCGCCTGACCGAACTGGTGCGCTTCAAAGCCTTCCTGAAAAAGGCTGACGCCTGATGTTCGGCCTCTGGAAGACCTGGAAGGCCCTGGAAGCCCGGGGCATCATGGGGATTAATCGGCGCAACGCAGACTACGTGCTCAAATACAACAAGCGCAGCCTGTACCCGATCGTCGATGACAAGATCATCACCAAGGAACGCGCCATCGCCGCCGGCATCCATGTGCCCGAACTGTATGGCGTGATCTCCACCGAGAAGGAAATCGACAATCTCGAAGAGATCATCGGCGCACGCAATGACTTCGTGATCAAACCGGCCCAGGGCGCTGGCGGAGATGGCATCCTGGTCATCGCCGACCGCTTTGAAGGGCGTTATCGCACGGTGTCCGGCCGGATCATCAGCCATGAAGAAATCGAACACCAGGTTTCCAGCATCCTGACCGGCCTGTACTCCCTGGGCGGTCACCGCGACCGGGCGCTGATCGAATACCGCGTGATTCCGGACCAGATCTTCAAGAGCATCAGTTACGAAGGCGTGCCGGACATTCGCATCATTGTTTTGATGGGCTACCCGGTGATGGCCATGTTGCGCCTGCCGACGCGCCAGTCCAACGGCAAGGCCAACCTGCACCAGGGCGCCATCGGCGTCGGTGTGGACCTGGCCACCGGCCTGACCCTGCGCGGCACCTGGCTGAACAACATCATCAACAAACACCCGGACACCACCAATGCAGTGGATGGCGTGCAACTGCCCTACTGGGACGGTTTCATGAAACTCGCCGCTGGTTGCTATGAGTTGTGCGGCCTGGGCTACATCGGTGTCGACATGGTTCTGGACCAGGAAAAAGGCCCGCTGATTCTGGAGCTCAACGCCCGGCCGGGGCTGAATATCCAGATTGCCAATGACTGCGGCCTGACGTT
Organism: Pseudomonas sp. GW823-FHT06E10; assembly: GCF_058794995.1. Classification (NCBI taxonomy): domain Bacteria; kingdom Pseudomonadati; phylum Pseudomonadota; class Gammaproteobacteria; order Pseudomonadales; family Pseudomonadaceae; genus Pseudomonas; species Pseudomonas sp. GW823-FHT06E10. The sequence continues at coordinate 102,894 of NZ_JBXAHJ010000015.1, forward strand.
GCGCACTCATGCGGTCGAGGCGCGGCTGGAAGACATGAAGGCGCGTGGCGTGAGTGAATCGGTCGAAGAGCGCGTGGCGTTTGTGCAGGAGATGTTTGGGCATATTCCTGCGGTCGAGGGCTGAGGCCCTTCTCTTGCTCGCGATGAACCTGAAAACACTGTGGGGGGGTCAGGCATACAGCGTTATCGTTGACGACCATCGCGAGCGAGCTCGCTCCTACAGCAATCAATCCCCTCTAGGAGCAATTCTCCGAGGGGACTACAATCGCCACCCCGCCTCGATGGCTGACTTCCCCCGCCCATGTTGACCTGTTCCGTACACCCGCTGCCCTATCGCGCCAACCCCGCCGAATATTTCGCGGCAATTCGCCATGCGCCCGGTGCCGTCCTGCTCGACAGTGGCCGCCCCAGCGCCGACCGCGGTCGCTATGACCTGCTCAGCGCCTGGCCACTGGAACAACTGACGGTGTCGCCCGACGAAAGTGGCGATGCTTTCCTGCAACGCCTGCGCGACAACCTGACAGGCCTGGGCGAAGCCATTCTGCCGGAAGATTATGAGTTGCCGTTTGCCGGTGGGTTGATCGGTTACCTGAGTTACGACTTCGGCCGACATCTGGAGCGCCTGCCGAGCCAGGCCAGTGATGACCTGCATCTGCCTGATGCGCGCTTCGGCTTGTACGGCTGGGCCTTGATCAGCGATCACCTTTCGCAGACCAGTCAATTGGTGTTCCACCCGACCCTGCCCGACAGCGAGCGTCAGCGCCTGATCGAACTGTTCAGCCAGCCTGAGCCGCAAGCGAGCGCGCCCTTCAAGCTGCTCACCCCGATGACTGCCGACTTGAGCGCCGATGAGTATCAACAGGCCATCGAGCGCATCCAGCAGTACATTCAGGCCGGCGACTGCTATCAGGTCAATTTCGCCCAACGGTTTCGCGCACCCTGCCTGGGTGATCCGTGGGCCGCTTACTGTGCGCTACGCGCTGCTTGCCCGACGCCTTTTTCCGGTTTCCAGAACTTGCCTGATGGCGATGCCGTACTCAGCCTGTCGCCGGAACGCTTCGTCAAAGTCAGCCAGGGTCATGTGGAAACCCGCCCGATCAAGGGCACTCGCCCCCGGGGCCTGACGCCCGAGCAGGACGCCGCGAACGCCGCCGAATTGCTGGCCAGCCCCAAGGACCGCGCGGAAAACCTGATGATTGTCGACCTGCTGCGCAATGACCTCGGTCGCACCTGCCGCACAGGCTCGGTACGGGTGCCGGAATTGTTCAGCCTGGAAAGCTATCCGAACGTGCACCACCTGGTGAGCAGCGTCACCGGTGAACTGGCGGATGAGCGCGATGCCCTGGACCTGATCGCCGGCAGCTTCCCCGGCGGCTCGATTACCGGCGCGCCAAAGATTCGTGCCATGCAGATCATCGACGAACTGGAGCCGACCCGGCGCGGCCTGTATTGCGGTTCGTTGCTGTACCTGGACGTACGCGGCGAAATGGACAGCTCCATCGCCATCCGTAGTTTGCTGGTCAAGGACGGGCAGGTGTGTTGCTGGGGCGGTGGCGGGATTGTCGCGGACTCGCAGTGGCAGGCTGAGTATCAGGAGTCGATTACCAAAGTGAAGGTACTGCTCGATACGCTGCAGAACCTCTGACCACCCCCATCACTGTAGGAGCGAGCTTGCTCGCGATGAACCTGAAAACGCCGCGGGGTGTCAGTCTTGCCGCGTTATCGTTGACGACCATCGCGAGCAGGCTCGCTCCTACAGGGAATGTGATTACAAGCTCAGGGTCCGGTTTGATGCCTTGATGAACTCCTGCTTCAACGCTTCAAACGTGTGCACCGCCGGGAACTGCGGGAACTGCGCAATCACGTTATCCGGCGCATGGAACAGAATCCCGGCATCGGCCTCGCCCAGCATCGTGGTGTCGTTGTAGGAATCCCCCGCCGCGATCACCCGGTAGTAGAGACTCTTGAAGGCCAGGACCGACTGACGCTTGGGATCTTTCTGACGCAGTTGATAGTCAGTGACTCGCCCAGTGTCGTCAGTAATCAGGCGATGGCAGAGCAAGGTCGGGAAGCCCAGCTGACGCATCAGCGGCTGGGAGAACTCATAGAAGGTGTCCGACAGGATCACCACCTGGAAGCGCTCGCGCAGCCAGTCGACGAACTCGATGGCGCCATCGAGCGGCTTGAGCGTGGCGATCACTTCCTGAATGTCGGAGAGCTTCAGGCCGTGCTCGTCGAGAATTCGCAGGCGCTGCTTCATCAGCACGTCGTAGTCGGGAATGTCCCGGGTAGTAGCCCTGAGGGATTCGATCCCGGTTTTTTCGGCGAAGGCGATCCAGATTTCCGGAACCAGCACACCTTCAAGATCCAGACAGGCAATTTCCACAAGACACTCCCATTTGTATTGATTATTGAGTCGAGCGAGCAAAAAGACTGCCGAACTCTAGCGATTCGGGCCTGCCCGCGCAACGCAGAGGATGCCCCGGCCCGTGCAGCTTTTTGTTACCATCGACCCCATATAGAGCGCCCAGCGCCACCGACCTGTAGGAAGCCGCCCTGATGAGCCCAACGTTCGACGTCGTGGAACTCGCCACGACCTATGCCAACAAATCCGCCCAGGACATTCTGAAACTCGCGTTTGCCGAGTTCGGCGATGACCTGTGGATATCTTTCAGCGGCGCCGAAGACGTGGTGCTGGTGGACATGGCCTGGAAGCTGAACAAGAACGTCAAAGTGTTCAGCCTCGACACCGGTCGCTTGCACCCCGAGACCTACCGCTTCATCGATCAGGTGCGCGAGCACTACAAGATCGACATCGAACTGGTGTCGCCGGACTACACGAAACTTGAGCCGTTCGTGAAGGAAAAAGGCCTGTTCAGCTTCTACAAGGACGGCCATGGCGAATGCTGCGGCATCCGCAAGATCGAACCGCTGCGCCGCAAGCTGTCAGGCGTGACGGCCTGGGCGACCGGCCAGCGTCGGGACCAGAGCCCCGGCACCCGCAGCGCCGTCGCGGTGATGGAAATCGACACCGCGTTCTCCACCCCGGAACGCACCCTGTACAAGTTCAACCCGCTGGCGCAAATGACCAGCGAAGAGATCTGGGGCTACATCCGCATGCTGGAGTTGCCGTACAACAGCCTGCACGAACGCGGTTTCATCAGCATCGGCTGCGAACCCTGCACCCGCCCGGTATTGCCGAACCAGCATGAGCGTGAAGGCCGTTGGTGGTGGGAAGAAGCGACGCAGAAGGAATGCGGGCTGCATGCGGGGAATATCATCAGCAAGTCCAAAGGCTGATCCCGAGCGTTGTGATACCCCTCTGTAGGAGCGAGCTTGCTCGCGATGGACGTCAACGATAACGCGTGCCGCCTGAGTGCCCGCGTTATCCCGAGTTTTCGCGAGCAAGCTCGCTCCTACAAAAATGTGTACACAGGAATGTCACCATCGGTGCCATTTATGTGTGCACTTTTCGTTTCTGCGCCCCCAAAAGTTACATTCCCCCGCCTGACGTGCACCGCCATGTCCTCCTGAATCCCCTTCGTAAAATAAATACCTGTTCAATCGGTCAATTTAAATTGCCTATTTTTCAGTAATTTGGCGAAACGCCATAACAAAACGAAATGAGCAGCGCGTTTCATAGAACTGCCAGCTGGCACAGTTCTGGCTTAAGTGCATACATGTTTTGTATACAATCAATTCAAAACATACACACACTTTAGATCCGCAAGCCTGAAGCGCCCTATCCCGTACAGGCTGCAGATGCCCCGTAACCAATGATATTCGCCATCCGCGACGAAGATTTGTCGAGCCAACGCTCATGCACAGTCATCGCGATGTCGAGCATCAGGAGCCTGCCGGAATGCGTACTAGTCTCTCCAATAACAACATCGCGCTGGATCTACCCTCCTCCCATTCCATCCACACCGTCGACAATCAGGCGCATCACGCTCCCGTGGTGCTCAGCCCCCGATTGCACAACAAGGACCTGGCACCGACCAAGTCCGAAGGTCGGCGCTGGGGCCGCTACAGCATCTTTGCCCTGTGGACCAACGACGTCCACAACATTGCCAACTACTCGTTTGCCATAGGCCTGTACGCCTTGGGTCTGGGTGGCTGGCAGATTCTCCTGTCCCTGGGGATCGGCGCCGCGCTGGTTTACTTCTTCATGAACCTGTCTGGCTACATGGGCCAGAAAACCGGGGTGCCGTTTCCGGTCATCAGCCGGATCAGTTTCGGCATTCACGGTGCGCAGATTCCTGCATTGATCCGCGCCGTTATCGCCATCGCCTGGTTCGGTATCCAGACGTATCTTGCGTCCGTGGTCTTTCGCGTGCTGTTAACGGCGGTCCATCCCGGGTTCGCCGACTACGACCACAACTCGATACTCGGTCTGTCGACCCTGGGCTGGGTGTGTTTCGTCGCGATCTGGTTCGTGCAACTGGCGATCCTGGCCTATGGCATGGAGATGGTGCGGCGCTACGAGGCATTTGCCGGCCCGGTGATTCTGCTGACCGTCGCCGCCCTTGCCGCGTGGATGTACACCCAGGCCGATGCGACCATCGCCTGGTCTATCCGTGAGCCCCTGACTGGCGGTGAGATGTGGCGCAACATCTTTGCCGGCGGCGCACTGTGGCTGGCGATCTACGGCACCTTGATCCTCAACTTCTGCGACTTTGCCCGTTCTTCGCCGTGCCGAAAAACCATCAAGGTCGGAAATTTCTGGGGCTTGCCGGTGAACATCCTGGTATTCGCCGGCATTACCGTCCTGCTGTGCGGCGCGCAATTTCAGATCAATGGCCGGATCATCGAAAGCCCGACCGAAATCATCGCCTCGATCCCCAACACCTTCTTCCTGGTGCTCGGCTGCCTGGCGTTCCTGATCGTCACCGTGGCGGTGAACATCATGGCCAACTTCGTCGCCCCGGCGTTCGTACTCAGCAACCTGGCGCCCAAGTACCTGACCTTCCGCCGCGCCGGGCTGATCAGCGCGACCATCGCCGTGCTGATCCTGCCGTGGAACCTCTACAACAGCCCGCTGGTGATCGTGTATTTCCTGTCCGGCCTCGGTGCCCTGCTCGGCCCGTTGTACGGGGTGATCATGGTCGACTACTGGCTGGTACGCAAAGGCCGGATCAACGTGCCGCAGTTGTACAGCGAAGACCCTGACGGCGCGTATTACTACAGCCGCGGTGTCAATTTGCGCGCGGTGGCGGCGTTCATTCCTGCAGCGTTGATCGCCATCGTCCTGGCATTGGTACCGGGCTTCCACAGCGTATCGCCATTCTCCTGGCTGATTGGTGCCGGTATCGCCGGGATGCTCTACCTGATCATCGCCAAGCGCCAACCGCATTACGTCGATGTTAGCGGCGAAGCCATCGCGGTCGACAACGTCAGCCACTGATCCTGTCGCGGCCCGGCGTTGTCGGGCCGCAGAACCAACTGCAATAAGGACTCCCCATGCGCATTCTCGTGGTCAACGTCAACACCACTGAATCCATCACCCAGGCCATCGCCCGCTCGGCGCAGGCCGTCGCGTCACCCGGCACGGAAATCGTCGGCCTCACCCCGCACTTCGGTGCCGACTCCATCGAAGGCAATTTCGAGAGTTACCTGGCGGCCATCGCGGTCATGGACCGGGTGATGTCCTACGACCAGCCGTTCGACGCCGTGATCCAGGCCGGTTATGGCGAACACGGCCGTGAAGGCTTGCAGGAACTGCTCAATGTGCCGGTGGTGGACATCACCGATGCCGCCGCCAGCACAGCAATGTTTCTCGGTCACGCCTATTCCGTGGTCACCACCCTCGACCGCACCGTGCCGCTGATCGAAGATCGCCTCAAGCTCTCCGGCCTCTGGGACCGTTGCGCCTCGGTACGGGCCAGTGGTTTGGCAGTACTGGAACTGGAGCACGAGCCGCAGCGCGCACTGGAGGCCATCGTCCATCAGGCCGAACTGGCGGTGACCCAGGACAAGGCCGAAGTGATTTGCCTGGGCTGCGGCGGCATGGCCGGGCTGGACGAGCAGATTCGCCGACGTACCGGGGTACCGGTGGTGGATGGGGTGACGGCGGCGGTGACCATTGCCGAATCATTGGTGCGACTGGGGCTGTCGACATCGAAGGTGCGGACTTATGCGACGCCACGGCCGAAAAACATCATTGGTTGGCCGGGGCGGTTTGCCCGGTAGACCGCGGTGCCCCAATCGCGAGCAAGCTCGCTCCCACAGGTTATGCATCGCACCTCAGTAATGTATTCGACGCAAACCTGTGGGAGCGTGGCTTGCCCGCGATGGCAACACCTCGGTCTTAAGCCAGGCTCAAACCGCACTGAACCTCTGCCCCAACCCCCGCTCGGCAAACTGCTCAATGACAAACTCGACAAACGCCCGGGTCTTGCCCGGCAGCAGTTTGTGTTCGGCGTAATAGATGGAGGTGTAGCCGTCATCGATGTACCAGTCCGGCAACACCCGCTGCAGCCTGCCCGACTCCAGATAGCCCGCGGCAAACGGCATGCTCACCAGCGCAATGCCCAGACCCTGCGCGGCCGTGGCGCAGGCGGCCTCGGAATCGCTCATGGTCATCCGCGCCGGGAGCGTCAACGGACTGTGTTGCTGATTGCGATGGGTCAACTGCCAGGAGCGTACCCGACCGGTCTGCGGTGAGCGGATCAGAATCCCGTCATGGTGCTTGAGGTCATCCGGCTCGCTGATCGCAGCATGTGTCTCCAGGTAGTCCTTCGTAGCCACCAACACCCGATGCGCCGGACTCAGCCGGCGTGCCACCACGCCCTGGGGTAATTCGAAGCCGCCGCCGATGGCCGCGTCGAAACCCTGCCCGATCAGATCGACCTGGCGGTTGTCGAAGTGCCAGTCCGGGTTGATCGCCGGGAATCGCCGCAGAAACTCGCCGAGCATCGGCACAATGTACAGGCAGCCAAATACTGTCCCCATGCTGACTTTCAAGGTGCCCGCCGGCTGCCCTCCGGCGCTGGCGAGATTGGCCACGGCATTCTGGATCGTGTGCAGGCTGCCGCTGACTTCGCCGAGAAACAACTGACCGGCTTCCGTCAGGGTCAGGCTGCGAGTGCTGCGCTGGAACAATCTGACACCCAGGCGCGCCTCGAGCTTGGCAACGCTCTTGCCCACCGCCGCCGGTGTCAGGCTCAAGCGCCGCGCAGCCTCAGCAAAGCTGCCGACCTCGGCACTGCGCACAAAGCATTCGATACTGCTGAAGGTTTCCATAAGCGCCACTATAAACTTTTGGTTTACACAGACTATCGCAACTATGGTCTACACAGCACGTAATCCTGAATCGATACTAGCCTCCATCAACCGGGACATCTCGCCTCGGGACTTGGAGATCGATATGACTACTCAGAACCTCAGCAGCAAAGTGGCCTTGATTCAAGGTGGTTCCCGCGGCATCGGCGCAGCCATCGTCAAGCGCCTGGCTGCTGAAGGCGCCACCGTTGCCTTCACCTACGTCAGCTCCATGGCCAAAGCCGAAGAACTGCAAGACAGCATCACCGCCAAGGGTGGCAAGGCCCTGGCCATCAAGGCCGACAGCGCCGACGCCGACGCCATCCGCGGCGCCGTGTCCGCCACGGTAGAAGCCTTCGGTCGCCTGGATATCCTGGTCAACAATGCTGGGGTACTGGCGGTCGCACCGCTGGCCGAGTTCAAACTCGAAGACTTCGACCAGACCCTGGCCATCAACGTGCGCAGCGTGTTCATCGCCACCCAGGCCGCCGCCAGACACATGACCGAAGGCGGTCGCATCATCAATATCGGCAGCACCAACGCAGACCGCATGCCCTTCGCCGGTGGTGGCCCGTACGCCATGAGCAAGTCGGCGCTGGTCGGCCTGACCAAAGGCCTGGCCCGTGATCTCGGCCCGCAAGGCATCACCATCAATAACGTGCAACCGGGCCCGGTCGACACCGACATGAATCCGGCCGAGGGTGACTTTGCGGAAAGCCTGATCCCGTTGATGGCCGTGGGCCGTTACGGCAAGGCCGAAGAGATCGCCAGCTTCGTCGCCTACCTTGTCAGCCCTGAAGCGGGCTACATCACGGGGGCCAGCCTGACCATCGACGGTGGTTTCGGCGCCTGATGCGTTAAACGCAAACCCAATGTGTGCGGGCTTGCTCGCGAAAGCGGTGAATCAGACAACATCAATGTTGCCTGGCACACCGCCTTCGCGAGCAAGCCCGCTCCCACATTTGCCAGAGTCGACCCGTCTTTTTAGCTAGGCCCATTCCAGCGCCGGCAAACCAAAAGCACTCGGCACAAACGCCTTCAGCGTACGAAGAATGCCATCGGCGTGTGCGTACCTGGCATCTGCCATTGCCGCATCCGGAATCGCAATTGCCGTCATCCCTGCCGCTTTCGCCGCAGTGACGCCGAAGGGCGAATCCTCGAACACCAGGCAGTCTTGCGGTGCAACACCCAGGCGCCGCGCCGCCGTCAGGAAAATATCCGGTGCTGGTTTGGCCGCGCCCACCTCGGCGTCATCGGCGGTGACGATAAAGTCGAACAAGGCGAACCAGTCGCGGTGCAAGGTGGTTTTCTGGCCGAACGACTGGCTCGAAGAACTGGTGCCTACGGCAATGGGAATATTGTTGGCCTTCAGATGCCGTACCAGTTCCTGTGCTCCGGGCATTGCCTGCGCTGTAGGAAAACGCTCGCGCATCAGCGGCTCGCGGATCACCAGAAACTCTTGTGCCGTAATCGGCAAGTCCAGCGCTTCAACCACATAGCGCGCCAGATCGCCCGCGCCCCGGCCAATGATGTTCTGTTTGATGCTCCAGTCGAACGTCCGGCCGTAACGCGTGGCAATGATGGAGGTGACTTCGGTGTAGATGCCTTCTGTGTCCAGCAACAAGCCGTCCATATCGAAAATCACGGCCTTGATCGGGCCGAATGCTTTCAGTGGTGCATTCATCGCATCTGATCCGTTTTCTAAGGCATCCCGGACAGCTCAGGTACGGCCGATGCCCCATGGATTAAAGGATTCAGCAGCATAGCGAGCGCCGCCGGTCCAGAGCAATGATGAAATCCCGATCGGCGCCGAATGGCCCTCCGCGATTTAGCGAATCGCCCTACAGCAAGCGCCACCCTTTCCCGACTTCTTTCCTCGCCGATCCCCCGCAGAGTTTCGCGCTCCACATTCCGCCAAGCGAAAGACAGCAGATGTTCGATCCCCAAGAGGTATTGGCATGCCCCGCCAGCGGTCCCCTGATACTTTGCCCCGGCAGGCATGAACGCCACGAGGACGTCTCCAGACAGGCGAAAAACCCCAATGGTGTCAGTATCGACACCGCCGAGCGAACCGCCACCCACAACGGCCCGGTGTCGATGGTTACCGGTGAAGAACTGCTGACCCTGACCGATGGCACCCTCGACGGAGTCCTGCCTTTCGACTTCACCCGCCTCTATCGCACCAGTGCCGTCGAAATCGACAGCGGCCTCGGTTTTGGCTGGAGCCATTCGCTGTCCCAGCACCTGGAACTCCACAGCGAGCGGGTGCTGTGGATCGACCCCGAAAACCGCCGCACGCCCTTTCCACGGCCGACGGCGGTGCGCCCGGTGATCCACAACAGCCTGTCGCGGGCGGCGATTTACCTCGGCGAAGAGCCGGACGAACTGATCCTCGCCCTGGCCGGCCACCGCGCGCGGTTCTACCACTTTCATGACGGCCGGCTCAGCACGATCAGCGATGCCTACGGCAATCGCCTGACGGTGCAGCGGGACCGCTGTGACCGGATTCAACGCCTGGACAACGGCGCCGACCGCGCCTTATTGCTGCGTTACGACGTCAAGCACCTGGTGGCCGTCGACTATCAGGTGTTTCAGCGCGGCGACTGCGAGGCAAACACCTGGCGCACCGAACAGACACTGGTCAGCTACCGCTACGACGCCCGCCGACGCTTGATCGAGGCAACCAACGCCGCAGGTGAAAGCGAGCGCTATGACTACGACGAGCGGCACGTCATCCTGCAACGGCAACTGGCCGGCGGCGCGAGTTTCTTCTGGGCGTGGGAACGCTCTGGCAAGGCAGCCCGCTGCATCCATCATTGGGCCTCGTTTTCGCAAATGGAGGCACGTTACGCCTGGGACGATAAAGGCTGTGTGACAGTGAACAACGCCGACGGTAGCGAAGAGGTTTACGTTCATGACAACCGCGCACGCCTGGTACGCCAGGTCGGGACCGACGGCGGTGAGTTGCACAAGGCCTACGACGATCAGGGTCGCCTGATCGCCGAGCAGGACGCCCTCGGCGCCGTCACCGAATACCATTATGACGAAGCCGGTCGGTTGATTGCGCGGCGTGCGCCCGATGAGGCGCCCATGACCTGCAACTATCGGCACGGTTTCCTGCGCACCCTCACCCGTGGTCAGGCGACCTGGACCTGTCAGCGCAATGCCCAGGGCGACATCACTGCTGTTTCCGATCCCGATGGACAGATCACCCGCTATTTCTACGACCCCAAAGGGCGCTTGCTGACAATCCGATTCCCCGATCAGAACGGTCACCGGTTTGTCTGGAACGCCTTGGGGCAACTGTTGGAGGAGACCTTGCCGGACGGTGCCCAGCGCGCTTTTTCCTACGATGTGCTGGGCCGGCGGATTACCCGGCAGGACGAACACGGTGCCGTCACCGGCTATGAGTGGGACGCCGTGGGTCGACTGACCAGGATCACGCTGCCCACCGGTGCCTGCCGTGCCTATCGCTACAACGCCTACGGCCAGGTCACCGCCGAAACCGACGAACTGGGACGGGTAACCCGTTACGAATACGCCGACGACCTGCACTTGGTCAGCCGTCGGATCAACCCCGACGGCAGCACACTGAAGTACGGCTACGATCATGCGCAACTGTTGCTTACCGAGATCGAAAACGAGGTCGGCGACACCTATCGGCTGGACTACACGCCTGGCGGATTGATCCGACAGGAAACCGGCTTTGATGGCCGTCGTACCACCTATGCGTATGACGGTAATGGCCAGTTGCTGAAAAAAACCGAGTTCGGCGACGACGGTTCGCAACTCGTCACACAATACCAACGCGACAGCGCCGGGCGCTTGTTGCTCAAGACCCTGCCCGACGGGATCAAGGTCGAGTACCACTACGACAACTCAGGGCGACTGGTTCGCGTCGATGACGGTCAAGGCCATCCGCTGGCGTTCGAATACGACCGCCAGGGCCGGCTGATCACCGAACATCAGGGCTGGGGCACCCTGCGTTACGGCTACGATGCCTGCGGTCGGCTCAAGCGGCTGCACCTTCCGGACGACAGTGTCCTTGTCTACCACCATGCCAAGGGGGGCGCCCTCACTGCCATCGATCTCAATGGCACGCGCCTGACCTGCCACCGTTTTGTCGGCGGGCGCGAACGGCAACGCCAACAGGGCCTGCTGCTCAGCGATTACGCCTACGACGAGCAAGGCCGCTTGCAGCTCCATTGCGTCAGCCAAAAGCAACGAGCGCTGTATCGCCGCGAGTATGCCTACAGCGCCAAGGGCAATCTCCTGCAGATTGCCGACAGCCGTCACGGCCAGCGCCACTATCAATACGATGCGTTCGACCGCCTGACCGGCGTACGCCACGACCGCGATCCGTTCGCGGAGAACTTCACCCATGACCCGGCCGGCAATCTGCTGATCCGTGGCCGTCCAGGCCCGTTCGTGCTCCAGGGCAACCGTCTGCACCGCCATTGCAACAGCCACTACGACTACGACGCCTTCGGCAACCTGATCCGCGAACGCCGCGGCATGCCGCCCCAAGTCACCAACTACACCTATGACAGCCAGCACCGCCTGATCAGCGTCAGCACCCCGGACGGTAAAAGTGTCAGCTACCGCTACGACGCCTTCGGCCGGCGCATCCGCAAAACCGTCGACAGCCAGACCACGCAATTCTTCTGGCAAGGCGACCAGCTCATCGCCGAAAGCGCTCCCGAGCACTACCGCAGCTACGTTTACGAACCCGGCAGCTTCCGCCCGCTGGCGCTGCTTGACGGAAAAGGCCGGGCAGACGCCCGCCCGCTCTACTACCAACTCGACCACCTCGGTACTCCGCAGGAACTGACCAACTACGGCGGCGCTATCGTCTGGTCGGCCAAATACACCGCCCACGGCAAACTTCGTGAAGTGAGCCAGGGCGACGGCGAACGACTCAAACAGCCTCTACGGTTTCAGGGGCAATACTTCGACGCCGAGAGCGGCCTGCACTACAACCGTCATCGCTACTACCATCCCGACATTGGTCGTTATCTGACGCTGGATCCGGTCATGCTGGCCGGTGGGTTGAACCCGTATCGGTACACCCGGAACCCGACGGGGTGGGTGGCGCCATTGGGATTGGGCGGGAATTGCCCGCAGGAGAACAAGCCGGAATGCTCGGTGCCGTATGGGCAAGGAAGGGCAAAGGTTGATGAGGGAGAGCCTGATGCGCCCTCTCCAAAACCTTCGAAATACGGGTATTGCGGAGACTCACTAGAGCCCCGGGGAATTTTCTAACCGGATTCCCCCCTCGAACCGACGCTTTAAAGAAGCAATCGGGACCCGGGGTTCTTCACTGTCGCTTTGTAATAGCTGGCTCACCCGCGCCATCGTCCCGGTCTTCTGGATCGGCCTCTACATCATCGTCATCGCTCGGAACCTGCTCCACACCTGCATCATCATCGTCCGGTGGTCGTTGGTCGCGGCTCAAGGAATCGGTAGGCGACGGCAGCGGATACTCCGGTGTTTCATCAACGTCGGGGACTTTCCGATCAGTGTTCATATCGCACCTCTTGTGTGACCTGAAGTGCAGGCCACGACCTGGCGAGGATCGGGCGATGGACGCGTTCGATCAGCTGGACAACCGGTCAATCCGACAGCACGATTCGATCAGTCCTCGTCCTCTTCCTCATCTTCAAACTCGATATTCCCCACATCGCCCGCATCATCAGCATCGTTAAGCGGCACCGTCGCATCGTCCATCAGCGATCCCGGATCTTCATTGCCGGGATCGTTTATAGATGGCTGTGCGCTCGGACCCTTTTCTTGCTTGCCTTCGCTTTTCGCAGTCATGGGATGCCTCGCTCAACTAGTGATGCTTATTGTGGTGCTTATTGTGGTGCTTGTTCGAATGTTTATGTCCGCCACCGGAATGGGAGTGGCCGCTATCACTCCCCAGATCATTGCCGACCGCACCGCCGGCTGCACCGCCAAGACCGGCACCGATGGCCGATCCGGTCGAACCGCCAAGACTGTTGCCGATCACTGATCCACCCGCCGCGCCCAAACCACCGCCTACCGCCGCTTCGGTGCGACTGCGCTTTGGCGCGGCAATGGCACTACCGGCCGCGCCGCCGACTCCGGCACCAACGGCCGCACCCGTGCTGCCACCCAACTGGCCACCGACAACATTGCCCAGCACCCCACCAAGACCACCGCCCACTGCGGCATCTCCATTACCTCCCGCCAGCGCCACCTGAGAGACCAGCAATCCAAAAACAATTGCAGGCACCATCAATAGTCGAGCATTCAGGCTTCCGTTTTTTTTGTCGTTGGTTTTCGGGTTCATGGCACGCCTCGCATTCTTCCAGGGTATGGAAGATTTGAGCTGCTGCGGCGTAAAACGTTCATAAATGAAAAAGCCCGGCATCAAGCCGGGCTCTTTTCAAATCTGGATCAGGATCAGTGACGCTTGTGACCATTGGCCAGGTTGCTGCCCACGCCGCCGCCCAATGCACCGCCCAGGCCAGCACCGATGGTGGCACCGGACTTGCCGCCGAGACTATTGCCGATTACCGAACCACCGGCCGCGCCGACACCGCCACCGATAGCAGCGCTGGTGCGATGACCTTTTTTGGCGGCAACTGCGCTGCCTGCCGCGCCAGCGACGCCCGCGCCAATCGCGGCGCCAGTGCTGCCGCCCATCTTCTGGCCGACGACGTTACCCAATGCGCCGCCCAAGCCACCGCCCAGCGCGGCAGTGCCGTCACCAGCCATTGCACCTTGAGCAACCAGAAGCCCCAGAACCAGAGCGGGCAGTGTTAAACGCATGACAAAAACCTCAAAAATAGGGGGTACACAAAAGGGGGCGAGATTGAATGCTTTTGCGCGGATAAAGTCCAGCACACCGGTCCAACTTCGCGATTGGCGAGGGTTGGACAGCGTTTACCGAAAAGGTTTTATCGCGGACAAAAAAAAGCCCGCTGGGGAAACGGGCCAGGTGTTGCTTTCTAACGGATGAGTCGAGATTACGGAGGGTGTTGTGAAAAGTTCGTGAAAGATCCCCCCCTTCAAAAAAATTGTCATAAAACTTTTCGAGCATGAAAAACCCCGCTCTATGACGGGGTCTACCTGACGTTCGATTACTTCCTGACCGGCGCTGTCACCTTGGGTAAAAATTTGCCCTTCAGTACCCGGCACGCCCTGGTCTTGATCTTGTCGACCTCAGTCTGGTCCTCGCCGAAACTGGCCACATACTGGGTCTGACCACACCGCACGGAGTTGTTGATCGGAAACTCTGCGCCATCGTCCTCGATATACGGATCAACCATCTCTCCACCCTTTTCAAAAAGCGCGATCGACAGCGGCAAGCCCTTTGCCTGAAGGAATATCGATCGCCAAGGTTTTTGAGACTAGACGGTCACTAACGGACCTGCCGTTCGGATTTCCCCGTGACCGACGAATGGCTTCTCACCTTTTACCTCAACTTGACCGCAGTCCCGGTCACAAACACCACGACCATCCCTCCCTTTCCGGCCGGCATGCTGATCTCATAATCAAGCCCGACCACCGCGTCCGCCTGAAGCGCCTGAGCCCGCTCCTTGATCTCATCGGTGGCCTGAATGCGTGCTTCCTTCAACGCTCGCTCCAGTGTCTGGGAACGCCCGCCGAAAAAGTCGCGCATCCCGGCAAACACGTCGCGGACAACGTTGATCCCTTGCACCGACTCGGCGCTGACGATGTCCAGGTAGGCGGTAATTTGCCGGCCTTCGATGGACTGGGTCGTGGTGATGATCATGGGTGTTCCTTCCTGTTCAGATAGTCAGCCAACGCGTCAAACGCCGGCAAAGTGACGGGATCATTGGCCGAGTTGTTGGCCACCGGATGGGATGCGTAACGGACGATGACCATCTCGGCCTTCGGCTCGACATAAATGCGCTGCCCATGGACCCCACGCGCCATGAATGCCCCGCCTTCCTTGCTCGTCACCCACCACATCGACCGGTAACTCCAGTCTTTGAGCAATGAGTAACCCGCCTTGGCGAAAGCCTGCTTATCGCCGCCGCCACGGATATCGTCGATCACTGCCTCTGGCACTATCTGGTGGCCGTTGAACCGACCACCGTTACGCAGCATCTCGCCAAAACGCGCCAGATCCCGCAACCCCGTATTCAGGCCACCACCGGCGAACGGCGTGCCGATGGAGTCCACTGTGAAATAGCCGTCCTGCTCGGCACCCAACCGGCTCCAGATGTTCTCCGACAGCAGTTGCGCAACATTGCGGCCGGTGGCGCGGGCAATGACCCAGCCCAACACGTCGGTGTTGACGGTTTTGTAGGCAAACGCTTTGCCGTGCTCGCCTTGCGGTTGCACCGTCTGCAAAAACTCGTAGTAACTGCGAGGTCCCTCATAACCCTTGGGTTTGGGCAACGGGTTGCCTGCCCGGGCATGGGCCCAGACTTCGGCATCCGGGTCCGCGTAGTCCTCGCTGTATTTGAGGCCCGTGGTCATGTCGAGCACCTGCCGTACCGTGGCGCTGCCAAACGCAGAATCCGCCAGTTCCGGTACATATTCGGCAACCCGCTTGTCAGCATCGATGCGCCCCTGCGCCACCAACATGGCACCCAGCGTGCCGACCACGGACTTGGTCACTGACATTGCGGCGTGCTGGCCGTCCGGCTTCAACACGCCGAAGTAACGTTCGTAGATAACTTTCCCGCGGTGCATCACCACAATGCCATCGGTGTACGTGGCCGCGAGGGATTGCTCCCAGGTCATAGGCGCCCTGGAGCCAAGCGGGACAAAACTGATCCCGTCGATATCTTTGCGTAGCACTGTCTCCAGAGGAACCGGAGCACCCAGGCCGCGTGAAACGTTGATCGTCGGCATCAGTTGCCGGAAATTCGAAACACTCCAGCGCATTGCCGGGAACTGGAAATAGCTGCCGTCTTCAAAACGCACGGTGCGATCAGCGGAGGGTGGCGAACCGACCATCCAGCCAAGTTTGGCCGGGTCACTGGCTTGGGCGTCGGGAAAAGTCGCAGGGGCGGATGCGAGGGCCAGTGATGACGCGGCAACTATCGACACAGCCGCAATGAGCCTGGCTGCGCCGCGAAAACTGGCGCGAGGATAGAGCATGATGTCGATTCCGTTCGAAGAGTTTGAGCAGTCTACAGCCGGATCGGCTTATTCACTGCTTAAGCATGCGCCTCGCGATCAAGAACATCAGCAACCCACTGATTGATACTTTTGTGTGCTAACTGAGCTTTCACAGCTACCGTCGCGTGAAGGGCTGGGGCCAGGCGCAGACTGAGATGGCCTGAATAGGGCTTCTGTGGGGTGCGGCCGAGTTTGGCGCAAGTCTCCAGATAATCGGTGACGGCCTCTTCGAATGCGGTGCGAAGTTCTTTGACTGACTCGCCGTGAAACCCGACAACATCCTTGATGCCCGCAATGTGGCCGACGAACAGGCCGTCTTCGTCGCTGTACTCGATTCGGGCTGAGTAGCCGTTGTAGTTCATTACGTTCACGGGGTAACTCCTGCTTGCTCAAGGAAAGCCCGGGCGTCACGCACCTGGTAGGGCTTGGCTTCTTTGTCGGGGTGGGGCCGATGAAAAGTGGCCACCACGCCATTCAGTTCAAAACGTACTCGCGATCCATTGCCTTCGATGGTTCTTGCCCCTGCAGCGCCGAACAAAGATTCGATGCGTGACCACTCCATGGTGGCCGGGGCTGGTCTTGAAAATACGGTTTTGAGGGTGCTGAGCTGTTTATTATTCATGGTATTATATCATGATACCGCACAGGGTTTAGCAACCGCGAATGACATCGCTGATGCGTGGGAGAAGCCTCTAACGCGTGCTTAAAAAAACGCCGCTTATCCAGAACAGGAAAGCGGCGTTTTTCGTGTGGAAGCGTTTGTTTTGCAAGGCAGGCAGGATATCGGGGTGACTCTCGCCGGGGTTGTAGGCAATTTCCGAGAGTTGCGTAAAGCCTTACGCTTGCTGCGTTTTTAGCTGGCCACTACCTTGCTGGTCTTAACCTGGGCGGGACACCCTTAAGTGGATCTGTATAGATACTCCCTAAGAAGACTGCATTTTTATAATCACTTCGCACGAAAGGAGACGGTTGACCGAAAGCAGGCATTAGCGAGATAGGTACTTTTCTGATGCTCTCACTCATATCGTGCGAGCTAGAACACCCCATAAATCATCTGCGTTCCCACTTTGTTCACATACGGCCATTTTTCAGACGCCAAAAACCACAAACCCCCGACTTTCTCTAGGAAAATCAGGGGTTTGTGTTTGCAGAATGTGGCGGTGAAGGAGAGATTCGAACTCTCGATACAGTTTCCTGTATACACACTTTCCAGGCGTGCTCCTTAAGCCACTCGGACACTTCACCGTATCTCTTCAAACATGTTCTGTCTGTCGAGGCGCGCTAATGTAGTCGAAAGCTTTTCCGATGGCAAACATTTTTTTCAGAATTTTCATGCGGTTAACGCGATTCAGCGTTTCCGGTCGTTCCCGGCCATGGCAAACCGGCCAATCTCCGGCTTCGTGCCCTCTTCTATATAGAGGGGAATGCGCAGCAGGCACGGCGGGCTACGCCTGACGGGCGGGCAAAGGGTGACTGGCGGGTCAGTCACGGCGCTTTACCTGGCTTGCGGCGGTGGGTAACGTCTGCCCAACTTTATTGAAAGGAATAGCGTCATGAGTGAGTTGATTTCCTACCATCTCGAAGACGGTATCGCGACCCTGACCCTGAGCAATGGCAAGGTCAATGCCATCTCCCCGGATGTGATTGCCGAGTTCAACGCTGCGCTGGATCGGGCAGTGGCTGATCGTGCGGTGGTGATCATTACCGGCCAGCCGGGCATTCTCTCTGGCGGTTATGACCTGAAGGTGATGACGGCCGGTCCTAGAGAAGCCGTGGCGCTGGTGACCGCCGGCTCGACCCTGGCCCGCCGCCTGCTGTCGCACCCCTTCCCGGTGATCGTGGCGTGCCCGGGGCACGCGGTGGCCAAGGGCGCGTTCCTGCTGTTGTCGGCTGACTATCGCATCGGCGTTGAAGGTGCGTTCAGCATTGGCCTGAACGAAGTGCAGATCGGCATGACCATGCACCACGCGGGCATCGAGATTGCCCGTGACCGCCTGAACAAAGTGGCGTTGCAGCGTTCGGTGGTCAACGGCGAGATGTTCAATCCACAAGGCGCCGTGGCGGCCGGCTTCCTCGATGTCGTGGTCTCGCCTGAAGAACTGCAAGGCGCGGCACTGGCGGCGGCTCGTCAGTTGAAGAAGATCAACATGACCGCGCACAAGAACACCAAATTGAAAGTGCGCAAAGCGCTGCTGGAGGCCCTGGACAACGCGATCATCCAGGATCAGGAGCATTTGGGCTAAGCCCGGATCTGCTGCCACGAAAAGCCCGACCGTCGTGTCGGGCTTTTTCATACATGTCTGCGTTAAACGTCTGTGACCGCTCTAGGCTGCATCTGACCAAACAGTCGGAAACATCAGCTCAAACATCGACCATCTCCCACTTCCCTGGGAGCAATTGCCGAAAACAGTGCACATCCGTACACTGCGCCACCTTTTGTCCCGGTGGGGCCTGTAAATGCTGTTTTTGTGCCGTATGTCATTGATGGGCCTGCACTTTATCGTGGCGGGTGTGCTGGGGGTGATGCTCGGCCTGTGCCGGCCGTTCAATCCGGACAACAGCCGCCTGTGCGCACGCCTGTACGCATGGCCGGCCATGTGCATTTTGCGTTTGCGAGTGAAGGCCGAAGTCGGGCCGTTGATGGATAAACCCGACAGCTGCGTGATCATCGCCAATCACCAGTCCAACTATGACCTGTTTGTGTTTGGCAACGTGGTGCCCCGTCGTACCGTGTGCATCGGCAAAAAGAGCCTGAAGTGGGTGCCGCTGTTCGGGCAGTTGTTCTGGCTGGCCGGCAATGTGCTGATCGACCGTGGCAATGCACAAAAGGCACGCAAGTCGATGTTGACCACCACCCACACCCTGCAAAACAAAGACACCTCGATCTGGGTTTTTCCGGAAGGCACGCGCAACCTGGGTGAGGACTTGCTGCCCTTCAAGAAAGGCGCCTTTCAGATGGCCATTGCCGCCGGGGTGCCGATTGTCCCGGTGTGCGTCAGCAGTTACGTCAAACACATGCGGTTGAACCGCTGGCGCAGCGGGAAAATCCTGATTCGCTCGTTGCCGGCGATTCCCACCGCTGGATTGAGCCTGGACGACATGCCCCTGCTGATCGCCCAGTGCCGCGAGCAGATGCGTGAATGCATCGAATCGATGGACCGGCAACTGCAAGCCGCCTGAAAAAGAAACCCGCCTGGTGCGGGTTTTCTTTTGCCTGTGCGTCTTTGCCCAGAACTCGGCAGATTTAACTGACTCTCAAACACTGCAAGGCTAAGCTGAGCCACACTGCCAATGCATTCGTTGCCAATTGAAAGCTGCCAAAAGAAGTGAACCACCATCATGGGTAGAGTTGTTGCTGCTGCGGTTTATAGCGCCGGTAAGAGAGTCACTGATATCAGCCTTGACGAAGGCGCAGCCTGGGCTGCAAAGCCCGGGCACTTTGTCTGGATCGGCCTCGAAGAGCCGAACGCCGAGGAGCTCTACAACCTGCAACGCCAGTTCAACCTGCACGAACTGGCCATCGAAGACGCCCTGGAAAAGCACAGCCGACCGAAGCTGGAAACCTTCGGCGATGCGCTGTTCATCGTGACGTATTCGCCCATCCGCCATGAGGGCAAACTCGAGTTCATCGAGACGCATATCTTTGCCGGCAATGGCTACATCATTACTGCGCGCAACGGTCACTCCGCGTCCTACGCCCATGTCCGACAGCGCTGTGAGGCGCGTCCGCTATTGCTTGAGCACGGGGAAGACTTCGTACTCTATGCCATCCTCGATTTCGTGATCGAAAACTACCAGCCGATGGGCGAAGCCATTCACGGGGAAATCGATGAGCTGGAGCGCAACGTGTTGTGCGGCTCACTGAATGACTACGACATCCAGAAGCTACATGGCCTGCGTCGTGATGTTTTGCGCTTGCGTCGTTATGTGGCACCGATGATTGAGATCGGGGAGGAATTGCAGAGGCTGAGCTTCCCGTTCATCGACAAGAACATGCGCCCGTACTTTCGCGATGTGCAGATTCATGTAACGCGGCAGATGGAAGACCTGACGACGCTGGCGGATATTGCCAGCCAGACGATTGAGGTCGGGGTGCTGTTGGAGGCCTCTCGCCAGAGCGTGGTGCAACGCAAGTTTGCGGCTTGGGCGGCGATTCTGGCCTTCCCGACGGCGGTGGCGGGGATCTACGGAATGAACTTCCAGAACATGCCGGAGTTGGGCTGGCACTACGGGTATTTCGAGGTGCTGGGGTTTATTACGGTGGGTTGTCTGGGGTTGTGGGCGAGCTTCAAGAAATCGGGGTGGCTGTAGGAGCGAGCCTGCTCGCGAAAAACCTGAGAGCACCGTGGGCTGTCAGGTTTGGCGCGTTATCGTTCACGACCATCGCGAGCACGGCTCGCCCCTACAGGTTTTAAACAGCTGTTGGCTTGTGCGCGACAAACCGCATCATCCACTCGGCAACCGTGGTGCCGTGGTGTTCCTGTTCCAGGCTCGCGATCCCTTTGGAGTAGACCTGCTCGCCCAGTGCCTGCTGGCGAATTTCCAGCAGGGCACGGGAGTAGTCGTGGATGAATTCCGGATGCCCCTGGAAGCACAGCACCTGATCGTTGATGTGGTAGGCGGCAAACGGGCAGAAGTCGCTGGAAGCGATGACCGTGGCGTTCTCCGGCAGCGACGTGACCTGATCCTGGTGGCTGATCAGCAACGTCAGCTCCTCGCGCACCGGGTTCATCCACGGCGCCTTGGCGGCCAATTTGTAATTGTGGGTGCCGACGCCCCAACCCTGGGTCGCACGCTCGCTCTTGCCACCGAGCAGCAACGCCAGCAACTGATGACCGAAGCAGACGCCCAGCAACTTGTCGCCGCGCTCGTAGCGGGTCAGCAGATATTTCTTGAGGGTTTCGATCCACGGGTCGGTGCCGAAAGAGTCGGCCTTGCTGCCCGTCACCAGGTAGGCGTCGAACGTCAGGTCGTCGCTTGGGTACTCACCCTGCACCACGTTGTAGACCGTGAACTCGGCGGCAATCGGCTGCTGCGAAAACAGGTGTTTGAACATCTGCCCGTAGCCCTGATATTGGTCAACCAATTCCGGACGCAGGTGGTCGGTTTCCAGAATGCAGATGCGTAACGACATAAAAAATACCTGACCCGTGATGGGAATAATGCACACCCCAGAGCCTGCCTTGAAACGCTGTGACAAGGCAAGCCCCGAAATGCATCATCTCCCCCTTAGAACGCCTCTCCTTTGGCGGCCTTCTCCAGCAGCAAGGCGGGAGGTGCGAACCGCTCGCCATACTGCGTGGCCAGATACTGGGCTCGGGCCACAAAGTCCTGCACGCCGTACTGATTGATGAACTGCAGCGCACCGCCGGTCCAGGCGGCGAAACCGATGCCGAAGATCGAGCCAATGTTGGCATCCGCCGTCGAGGTCAACACCCCCTCCTCCACACAGCGCACGGTTTCGATGGCTTGCACGAACAGCAGGCGATCACGCACGTCCTTGGGCGAAATCTGCCCGTCGGCTTTCTCGAAGCGGGTTTTCAACTCAGGCCACAGGTGTTTCTGGCCGCCCGCCGGATACTCGTAGAAACCTCCACCGCCAGCCTTGCCCGGACGCTTGAACTCATTGAGCAACAAGTCAATCACGGTAAATGCCGGGTGTTCTGTCAGCGGTTTGCCTTCTGCTTGCAGGTCCTTGGCCGTTTGCAGGCGGATATGGTTCATCAGGCTGAGGGAAACTTCGTCAGAGATCGCCAGCGGTCCTACCGGCATGCCGGCCTTGCGCGCTTCAGTCTCGATCATCGCCGCGCTCACGCCCTCACCCAGCATGGCAATGCCTTCATTGGTGAAGGTGCCGAATACCCGCGACGTGAAGAAACCGCGGCTGTCATTGACCACAATCGGGGTTTTCTTGATTTGCAGGACGTAATCGAAGCTGCGGGCCAGGGTTTCATCGCTGGTGTTGGCGCCCTTGATGATTTCCACCAGCGGCATTTTTTCCACGGGGCTGAAAAAATGCAGGCCGATGAACTTGCTCTGATCGGGCACGGCACATGCCAGGCCGCTGATCGGCAAGGTCGAGGTGTTGGAGGCGATCACCGCGTCCGCGCCGACGACCTTCTGCGCCGCCAACGAGACTTTGGCCTTCAAATCCCGATCCTCGAACACTGCCTCGATGATCAGGTCGCAACCGGCCAGGTCGGCATCGCTTTCGCTGGTTTGAATGCGTGACAGAACGGTGTCGCGTTGCTCGATGCTCATTTGTCCGCGAGCAACCTTCTTGTCCAGCAGCGCCGCCGAATGCGCCTTGCCCTTCTGCGCCGCCGCGAGGTTGATGTCCTTGAGCACCACATCGATCCCCGCCGACGCACTGACAAACGCAATACCGGCGCCCATCATCCCGGCGCCGAGCACGCCGACCTTGCGGGTGACATAAGGCGCAAAGCCTTGAGGCCGCGAGCCGCCGGCATTGATTTCGTTGAGCTGGAACCAGAACGTGCCAATCAGGTTCTTCGAGACCTGGCCGGTGGTCAGTTCGGTGAAGTAGCGGGTTTCGATCAAGTGCGCCGTGTCGAAGTCCACTTGGGCGCCCTCGACCGCTGCGCAGAGGATTTTCTCTGGCGCGGGCATCGTGCCCTGGGTTTTGCTGCGCAGGATCGACGGCGCAATCGCCAGCATCTGCGCAACTTTCGGGTTTGACGGTGTGCCGCCCGGAATCTGGTAGCCCTTCACGTCCCAGCGCTGCACCGCCGCTGGATTGGCCAGAATCCACGTCCGCGCCTTGGCCAACAAGTCTTCGTGATCAGTCGCCAACGCGTCGATCAATCCTGCCTGCAATGCCTGTGGTGGCCGCACTTTCTTGCCTTCAAGCAAATAAGGCAGGGCTTTTTCCAGGCCGAGCATGCGCACCATGCGCACCACGCCTCCGCCGCCTGGCAGCAGGCCAAGGGTGACTTCCGGCAGGCCGAGTTGCACCGACGGGTGGTCCAGCGCCACGCGGTGATGGCAGGCCAGGCAGATTTCCCAGCCGCCGCCCAGTGCGGCGCCATTGATCGCCGCGACCACAGGCTTGCCGAGGGTTTCCAGGGCGCGCAACTGGCCCTTGAGGCTCAGCACCATGTCGTAGAAGGCCTTGGCCTGGGGTTTGCCAACCTTGATCAGCTCGTTGAGATCGCCGCCAGCGAAAAATGTCTTCTTGGCCGAGGTGATGATCACACCGGCGATGCTGTCCTTGTCGGCCACCAGGCGCGTAACGCAGTCCGCCATGGCTTCGCGGTACACCGCGTTCATGGTGTTGGCGCTCTGGCCCGGCATGTCGATGGTCAGGACGACGATCTGGTCCTGGTCTTTTTCGTAACGAATGGCTTCGCTCATAACTGGGTTCCTTGATGTCCGGGCTCAGAGGCGTTCGATGATGGTGGCAATGCCCATGCCGCCGCCGACACACAGGGTCGCGAGGCCATAACGCAGGCGCCGGGCTTCCAGCTCATCGAGCAGCGTGCCGAGAATGGCGCAGCCAGTGGCGCCCAGCGGGTGGCCCATGGCGATTGAGCCGCCGTTGACATTGACCTTGTCCGGATCGACGGCCATGTCCTTGATGAATTTCAACACCACCGACGCGAACGCCTCGTTGACCTCGAACAGGTCGATGTCTTCGACCCGCAGCCCGGCCTTGGCCAACGCCTTGCGGGTCGCCGGCGCGGGGCCGGTGAGCATGATAGTCGGATCGGTGCTGGTGACTGCCGTGGCGACAATCCGCGCCCGGGGCTGCAAGCCCAGCGCCCGGCCCTTGGCTTCGGAGCCGATGAGCATCAGCGCCGCGCCGTCGACAATCCCGGAGCTGTTGCCGGGGGTGTGCACATGGTTGATCCGCTCGACATGGCTGTAGACCCGCAGCGCGGTGGCATCGAAACCCATCTGCCCCATCATCTCGAAACTCGGCTTGAGCTTGCCCAGGCCTTCCAGGGTCGAGTCGGCGCGGATGAACTCATCGTGATCGAGCAGGATGATGCCGTTCTGGTCCTGCACCGGCACCAGCGACTTTTTGAACGAACCGTCGGCCCGCGCCCGTGCAGCCTTTTGCTGGGAATACAACGCGTAGGCATCGACGTCCTGACGGCTGAAGCCTTCAAGGGTGGCGATCAGGTCGGCACCCACGCCCTGTGGCGTGAAGTGACTGTGCAGGTTGGTCGCCGGGTCCAGCGCCCAGGCCCCGCCATCGCTGCCCATCGGCACCCGGGACATCGACTCGACACCACCGACCACCACCAGGTCTTCGAAACCGGAACGCACTTTCATCGCGCCGAGGTTCACGGCCTCCAGCCCCGAAGCACAGAACCGGTTGATCTGTACTCCCGCCACGCTGACATCCCAATCGGCCACCTGAGCGGCAGTCTTGGCGATGTCGGAACCTTGATCACCAATCGGGGTTACGCAGCCAAGCACCACATCATCGACCTGGCTGGTGTCCAGCGCTGTGCGCTGTTGCAGTGCGGTGAGCAAACCAGCCACCAGGTTCACCGGTTTGACGCTGTGCAAGGCGCCATCGGCCTTGCCTTTGCCACGGGGCGTGCGTAACGCGTCGAAAATCAATGCTTGGGTCATGACGTCCTCGAACCGCAGTGCAGGTGGGTAAATACCGAGTGCCCACTCTTGGCCCGAGCCGCGTTTGATTCAATGACCGCAGCGCTCACAGACATTGACGCTCACGCTCAGACGAACGGTAGTCAGCTACCGTTCAGGACACCAAGCTGTCTAGCCAACGGGTGCCAAAGAAGCTGGCACTAGGCCTCATGCCATTTTTAACGCGAATTTGAAGAACACCATACGAAATGGATCTAAGCCAAGCGTATCGCGGGCTCTAAGGTGAACATGTACGAAGTTGTCGTCGGGTTTTGCCGAGGCACTCGTCACTACAGGAAGTGCAACGCGCTGCCATCATGGATGCTATGCGGGCAGGCATCAGGAAATAACAAAAAAGGCGGTCAAGCCATGTTCAAACAATCGAAAGTACGTCAAGCCGGGCTCATCCTTTTCGCCACCACGCTGTTGTTGATATTGCCGAACCTGACCAAGGTCATCGGCTAGTCGCGTCTATAAAGCTACGGCGTCACAGTTTTTGAATTGCCACTCTCAAAATGTGACTGGCCCGCTACCCGGGCCAGCGTGGCTGTGCCAATCTTTGCGGCACTTGCACGACATGGACGGCGATCACTTGAAAATGCTCATTCTGCTCGGGGCCACGCTGTTCGGCTCGCCCCTGTATGCCGCACAGCTGAACCTGGAGCTGGGCGCGAACAGTCGCACCTGGCAGACCGAGCAATTGCTCAAGCATCCTCAGGTTCAAACCATCGACATCAGCAACGACGTTTCCTACAAGCGGGACATGAGCTACCGCGCCGTGCCGCTGTCCGCACTGCTGACCGGCATCAAGCCTGAAGACCACCTGCAAGCCGTGGCGCTGGATGGCTTTGCCGCCGAAATGACAGCCGCGCCGTTGCTCAATACCCAGGGTGCACAGGCGTGGCTGGCGATTGAAGACCCGAGCAAACCCTGGCCACCGCTATCCGAAGGCAAGCCGGGCGCCGGGCCGTTCTATCTGGTTTGGAGCAATCCGCAGGCCGGCAACATCAGCCCAGAACAATGGCCGTTCCAGGTGGCGAGCATCAAACGCCTGGCGCCCGTGGCCGAGCGCTTTCCCGCACTGCTGCCCGATCCGGCATTGAAGGCGGATGATCCGGTGAACAAGGGATTTGCGTTGTTCCAGAAGAACTGCCTGGCGTGTCATCGACTCAATGGAGCCGGGGACGCGCAATTCGGGCCGGACCTGAATATTCCGTACAACCCGACCGAGTACTTCGGTGCGGACTTCCTCAAGCGCTACATCCGCGATCCACAGAGTTTGCGCCAGTGGCCGCAAGCGAAGATGCCCGGGTTCTCGGCCGAGGTGTTGCCGGATGGGGATCTGCAGAGCCTGGTGGGGTATTTGCGGCATATGGTCGGGCGCAAGGTTAAGCCGTAACAACATCGTACCTGTGGGAGCGAGCTTGCTCGCGATAGCGGTGTATCAGTCACAAAAGTATTGACTGAAATGACGCCATCGCGAGCAAGCTCGCTCCCACAAGGTTCCTTGGTATCGCGCCTACTGCTGCTGCACTGAAATCACCGGCGCTGGCGTCGGTGATACCAGCACCTTGGCGTGCATCTGCTCACACCCGCCGCCCCGGCGCATCCCGCGCACCGGGCAGGCATCCAGGTAATCCAGGCCCACCGCCAGTTTCAGATGGCGTTCCGGCCGGGCCAGCTCATTGGTCACGTCGAAGCTGTACCAGGCGTCATCCAGCCAGGCTTCGGCCCAGGCGTGGCTGGCCAGGTGTTCGCTGTTTTCGCTGTACAGGTAGCCCGACACATAGCGCGCTGGAATGCCCAGGCTGCGGGTGCAGGCGAGAAACGCGTGGGTGTGGTCTTGGCACACGCCGGACCGTCCGGCAAAGGCCTGGGCCGCGCTGGTGTCCACTTCCGTGGAGCCCGGTGTGTAGGTCATATGCTGGTTGAGGCCATGCATCAGATCAATCAGCGCCGTGCGATCGCGGCGTTGCCTGCATTCCTTCTCGGCGAACGCACGCAGGGCGGCGTCGGCTTCGGTCAAACGGGTGAAGCGCAGAAACGGCAGTGCCGACTGGCTCTCGTGTTCGGCCTCACGCAATTCGTCGATATCGACCTGGCCACGGGCACCGATGATGATCGCCTCATGGGGCTCGTCCATGGTCAGCACATGCAGGATGTTGCCGAACGGATCGAGTTGCGCCCGCACCGGACGTGGCAGGTCGAGCTGCCAGCTGAGCACGTGCTGGCGCTCGCTGTCGTGGGGGGTCAGGCGCAGATACTGGATGCTCGCCCGCACCTTGTCTTCGTAGTGATAGGTGGTTTCGTGGCTAATGGAAAGTCTCATGCGGCCTCCAGATAAGAACTGTGAATCGCGTTACCCAACTGGCGCACCAGCGGGATGAACTCGGTCAGCCAGGCGTGCAGGCCTTCTTCGAGAATTTCATGGATGCCGGTGTAGCGCAGGCGTGCGTCCATTTCTGCCGCCAGGCGTTGTGCCGGGCGACCGTTGGCCCCCGGCAATTGCGAGAGAATCTGGTCGATTTCTTCGGTGCAGGCGCGCAGGGATCGCGGTACATCGGCCCGCAGCAACAGCAACTCCGCCACATGCCGGGCGCCGGGGGCGTCGCGGTAGATTTCCGTGTAGGCCTCGAACGACGACAACGCCCGCAACAACGCGCTCCACTGGTAATACGCGTGAGCGGTGCCATCGCTGACCGCTTCGGCCTGATCGCCGGCCATTTCGTAGCGGGCATCGAGCAGACGCAAGGTATTGTCCGCCCGTTCGATAAAGGTCCCCAGACGAATGAAGCGAAACGCATCGTTACGCATGATGGTGCCGTAGGACGCACCCCGGAACAGGTGGGAACGTTCCTTGATCCACTCGCAGAAACGGCTCATGCCATAGCGACTGAGGCCCTGTTCGGCGATGCCGCGAATTTCCAGCCAGGTGGCGTTGATGTTTTCCCACATGTCGGCGGTGATGCGCCCACGCACCGCATGGGCACTGGCCCGTGCCGCACCGAGGCAGCTGTAGATGCTCGCCGGGTTGGCCGCATCCAGGGCGAAGAAATGCAGCAGCCGTTCGGCATGCAGTTCGCCATGGCGCTCCAGGTAATCGTCCAGGGTGCCGGTGATCAACAGCGGCATGGCCAGTTCGTGCAAACCGTCGCCACGACCGTCCTGCGGCATCAGCGACAGCGAATAGCTGATGTCGAGCATCCGGGCGAGGTTTTCCGCCCGCTCCAGGTAACGCGACATCCAATACAAATCCGAGGCAGTTCTACTTAACATGACAGGCTTCCTTTAATCCTCGACCACCCAGGTGTCCTTGGTTCCACCGCCCTGGGAGGAATTGACCACCAGGGAGCCTTCGCGCAGGGCGACGCGGGTCAAGCCGCCGGGCACGACCCGGGTTTCACGACCCGACAGAACAAACGGCCGCAAGTCGATATGGCGTGGCGCAATGCCGTTTTCGACAAAGGTCGGACAGGTCGACAGCGACAGCGTCGGTTGCGCGATATACGCATGGGGCTTGGCGATGATCCGCGCACGGAAGGCTTCGATTTCCGCCGCCGTCGCCGCCGGCCCCACCAGCATTCCGTACCCGCCGGAACCTTGGGTTTCCTTGACCACCAGTTCTGGAAGATTGGCCAGCACATGGGAAAGCTCAGACGGATTACGGCATTGCCAGGTCGGCACGTTCTTCAGGATCGGTTCTTCATCGAGGTAGAAACGGATCATGTCGGTAACGAACGGATACACCGATTTGTCGTCCGCTACCCCCGTACCAATGGCATTGGCCAGCACCACGTTGCCGGAACGGTAGGACGACAGCAGCCCCGGCACACCAAGCATCGATTCCGGATTGAAGGCCAGGGGATCGAGGAAGGCGTCGTCGAGGCGACGATAAATCACGTCGACCGCTTTCGGCCCGTCGGTGGTGCGCATGTAGACCTTGTCGTCACGCACGAACAGGTCCGCGCCCTCCACCAGTTCCACGCCCATTTCCCGCGCCAGGAACGCATGTTCGAAGAACGCACTGTTAAAGCGCCCCGGCGTCAGCACCACCACGCTCGGGTTATCGATGGGGCTTGAACTTTTCAGGGTGTCAAGCAGCAGGTTCGGGTAGTGGTCGATGGGGGCAATGCGTTGCGCCGCGAACAGCTCGGGAAACAGGCGCATCATCATCTTGCGATCTTCGAGCATGTAGCTGACGCCGCTCGGCGTACGCAGATTGTCTTCGAGCACGTAGTAGGTGCCGTCACCGTCGCGCACCAGGTCGACGCCGGAGATGTGCGAATAGATATCGCGATGCAGGTCCAGGCCCTGCATCGCCAACTGGTACTGCTCGTTGGCCAGCACCTGCTCGGCCGGAATGATGCCGGCCTTGATGATGCGCTGCTCGTGGTAGAGGTCGGCGAGGAACATGTTCAACGCCTTGACCCGCTGGATGCAGCCGCGTTCGACAATCCGCCATTCGCTGGCGGGGATGCTGCGTGGAATGGTGTCGAAGGGGATCAGGCGCTCTGTGCCCTGCTCGTCCCCGTAGAGCGTGAAGGTAATCCCGGCGCGATGAAACAACAGATCGGCCTCGCGTCGCCGTTGTGCCAGAAGCTCGTCAGGCGTCTCGGCCAGCCAACGGGCAAACTCCCGATAATGCGGGCGGACCTGGCCGCCGGCATCGTACATCTCATCAAAATAGGTGCGGATCATGCCGTACTCCTTGTCACTCGGACGTCCAGACCTTCGCAAGGCCCGTGCCATCGGCATAAACGCTTAAATTTCAATCGGTTGGATAATCAACGCGCACGTACCGCACCAATCCTGTGCGGTAAATGCCCCAACCTGATCGCCCCCGCTTCATTGCAAGGCGTGGTGGTCGCCTATCACCAGCATAGTCAGAGTTGATTTCACTGCCCGCCAATGGGTACGGATAATCCAGGCATTCGCTGAAAAGCTCATCGAACTTCCCTTTTAGCCGCCTGCCCTGGCGGCTTTTTTTTTGCTGTCCAACACCCACAAATGAAAACGGCCAACCCAAAGGTCAGCCGTGATTGCTGATTGTCACTGTTCATAAGGTTATGCGAGTCGCCCTCGAACCTCCTGTTTCACACCCCAGCCTTCGATGATGCCGCCCAGAGGCTCGACCACTGCTTCGAAACCCTGTTCGAAGTCGCCGATATCGTCGTAGGTGGCATACATGACCTTGCACAGCTCCAGCGCCCAGGCGCCGTCGTCGCGCACACTGACTTGCGCATCCAGGGATTCACCACGGTGGAAATGACCTGCCGCCCTGCGTGCCCGCTCCTCATCCGGGAAAATGGCGTAGAACTCGATGGGATGAAACCGTGAAAAGTCAAAACCGCCTTCTTTCATGCGGCGCAGCACGCTGCTGCTGATGTCTTCTTGATAGGCTGTGCTCATGAAACGTCCTCCTCAAAACGATGGATAGACTTTCCGTACTCCCTCACCCGCAACCGAACAGCGCGAGCGACGGCAACCGATGTGCCGGCGGGAAACAAGCATGGAGCTACAAGACCAGACCTTAGCGATTCATTCGCTGATCTCGCTTGCAGAGTAGCCTCAAGACAGAGCCCGTGCCAAGGCCTGGATGCGAATGCGACAGGTGTTGTTCAGATTGGAGTAATGTCGAGGATTTGAATGCTGTTCTGGGACTTGAGCTCTTTGACGCTCGCGTCACTGGTCCGCCCTTCCAGATCGTTCAGATCCAGTTCGGCGGCGACAGGAAGAAGCCGGGCCTTGATGAGCTTGGCAGCACGCTCGTAGTCCGGGCGCTCGATGCACTCAAAGACTTCGTTGATGGTTTCGCCATGATCATCCACGAAAGTGACCTTCCACTTTTGCATTGGTGCCTCCTCGATAAAACCCATGGATGGGCCTACCTCTATCTCGACCTTGTTAGCTGGCTAATTGTTCCGGTGGATCTGCACCCATCGCAAATTTCTGTAGGAGCGAGCCTGCTCGCGAAAAACTTGAGAACGCCGTGTTAAATCAGACATCCCGCGTCATCGTTCACGTCCATCGCGAGCAGGCTCGCTCCTACAGGTCTGCGTTTCAATCCATCAGTCGTTACTTGGCTTGTTCACTGCCTGCAACACGTATTGCGGCAAGGCGAAGGCGCCGATGTGGATTTCAGGATTGTAGTAGCGGGTGATGATGCCGCTGCCCGCGAAGCGCTGTTGCAGGGTTTCGCGGGACAACTTGCGATAAGCGGTATTGGTGGCGCCCCAGGCGAAGGTCATCGAACCACCGATGTAGGTCGGTACGGCGGCCTGATAGAAGTGCCAGTCCGGGAACAGGCTGCGCAGGCGACCGGCGGTGGTCTTCACTTCTTCGATCTGCATGAACGGCGTGCCGTTCTGGGTCACCAGGATGCCGCCTTCGTTCAGGCAGCGGTGGCAAGCCTGGTAGAAGTTTTCCGAGAACAGCACTTCACCCGGTCCGATCGGATCGGTGGAGTCAGAAATGATCACGTCGAACTTTTCAGTGGTGGTGGCGACGAAACGCATGCCGTCGTCGATCACCAGGTTCAGGCGTGGATCATCGAATGCACCCTTGGAGTGATTCGGCAGGAATTCCTTGCACATGTCGACCACGGTGCCGTCGATCTCGACCATGGTGATGTGCTCGACGCTGCGGTGCTTGGCCACTTCACGCAACATGCCGCCGTCACCGCCGCCGATGATCAGCACGCGCTTGGCGGCACCGTGCGCCAGGATCGGCACGTGGGTGAGCATTTCGTGGTAGATGAATTCGTCGGCTTCGGTGGTCTGGATCACGCCGTCCAGCGCCATCACCCGGCCCATGCGCGGGTTTTCGAAGATCACCAGGTGCTGGTGCTCGGTGCGCACTTCGTGCAGCAGTTTTTCCATGCGAAAACGCTGGCCGTAGCCTTCGTAGAGGGTTTCCAGGTAGTCGCTGGCAGGGATGTTGCTCATGGGAAGTGCTCCGATGAATGCGGGTGGCAACGGACGGTTACCCGCCCATGATGGCCAATCGAGCGTCTCGATTGGCCGGGAAAGGCGCGCATTCTACGTCGCGCAACATGACAGGTCGAACCTCACTTGTTCGGTGTGCCCCAATCCTGTGGGAGCGGGCTTGCCCGCGATGGGATCACCGAGGTGTAACTGACAGACCGAGGTGCCTGCATCGCGGGCAAGCCACGCTCCCACAGGTTCAGTGTCGACGCTCAGAGTTTGACGTTGCCCCGCGGCCCGGCAATGGCCCAGATGATCAGTCCCAGCACCGGCAACAGCGCAATCAGCAGTACCCAGAGGATTTTCATCCCGGTCCCGGCACTACTTTTGAAGACGTTGATGATGGCCCAGATGTCCAGGACAAAAATGATCAAGGCAACCAGGCTGTTGAACGTAGAACCCATGGTGACGCTCCCGAAAAGTGATATGCCCCCTCAGGATAGACGGTCGTCGCGAGGATTCCTTTTTATTGACAGTGTCTGGATCAGACGTGGATCGCCACTTTCAGGGCTTCCAGGGATGGCTCGGCTGTAATGCCCACTTCAGTGCACAATTCCAGCACCCGTGGCACGTCGTTGCCGTAGACCAGGACCACCTGCAACTCGTCATCGAGCAACTGGCTGAAGTTCATCAGCGTGTAGCCACCGTTTTCCTTGTTCATGCTGCTCATCTGCACCTGGATGCGGTTGAGCGCGGTCAGGGCTTCGGTCCTGGCCAGTTGCTTGGGCTTGAGATTGAACTCCACACCCGGGCCGAACGAGGCGACGATCTGCGCGAACAGGTCCATGTATGTGTCAGCCTGGAACAGCACCGTTTCCGGCAGGCTGCCGACCACCACCCACTCACCCAGCGGGATCGGGAAGGTTTCGTCGTAGTTGATGTCCGGATTGGCCATCAGAAAAGCCTCGGGATCGGCGTAGGCCTGGGCCGCTTCGTCCGCGATCTTGAGGATTTCGTCTTCGCCCATGCACCCGGAGCTGATTTTGCTGATGA
Organism: Pseudomonas sp. GW823-FHT06E10; assembly: GCF_058794995.1. NCBI lineage: Bacteria > Pseudomonadati > Pseudomonadota > Gammaproteobacteria > Pseudomonadales > Pseudomonadaceae > Pseudomonas > Pseudomonas sp. GW823-FHT06E10. The sequence goes on from NZ_JBXAHJ010000015.1 coordinate 135,875, forward strand.
GTTCGACGAGTGCGGCTTTCATGGGGAGGATCCTGTAGCGAGGTGAATTTTGAGGGCGCGAAGAATAGCGCATTAATCAGGGAAATGCGGACCTGTGGCGAGGGGGCTTGCCCCCGTTGGGTCGCGAAGCGGCCCCAAAACATTCAATTGGGGTGTATCAGAAAGACCGCACATGCTGATTCTACGACTGCTTCGCAGCCGAACGGGGGCAAGCCCCCTCGCCACAATTGGGATTAACAGCCTCAAGTCATTCGATATCAGTCAATCAGCTTCTCAAGTTGCGCAACGGTATCGGAAGCCCCCATGGTCCTGGCAGCCTCCAGCGCGGTGATGCCATTGGCGTCCTTGGCTTTCGGGTCGGCGCCCTTGCTGATCAGGTAATCGACCACTTCGACGCGGTTGAACATCGCCGCCATCATCAGCGCCGTGCGGCCATCGAAGGACGAGCCTTCAACCTGGGCGCCGCCATCGACCAAGGCCTTGATCACCGCCAGGTCACCCTTGAAGGCGGCACCGGCAATCGGGCTCTGGCCGTTGTCGTTGCGGATCTCCGGGTCGGCCTTGTGCTCCAGCAGGACTTTTACCGTGTCCACATGCCCGTGATACGCGGCCAGCATCAGCAAGGTATCGCCCTTGTGGTTACGCAGGTTCGGCGGCAAACCCTTGGTCAGCAGCGCGGCCATCATCGCCGCATCGCCCTCCCGTGCCTTGTTGAATACCTGTTCGGTAAATTCGGCGGCTTCTTCGGGGGTCATCTGGCGGCTTTTGTCTGACATTGGGCACTCCCTTTTCTGTCATTCGTAAAAGCCGACAGTTTCCCGAGCGCCCCCGGCACTGTCACTTGTTTTTTCTCATGGGCCGCCATAGTCAGATTCAATAGCGGTACTTGCCGCCGTGAATGTCGGACAACAACTGCTCCGTGACCTGTACATAAGTCTGTGTCCCCGGCAGCCAGGCATAGATCGGGTCATCGCCGGTTTTACCCGGGTCGAAGGCCTCGTCCTTGAGTCGGGTCTTCTGATATTTGAACGTCCCGGTGGTTTCCATTTTCACTTTCACCCGCAGGAACAACGGCACTGCATAGGCCGGCATCTGCTCGCGGGCGAAGGCCAGCAGCTCACTGAAGTCCAGAGTTGCCAAGGATTCGGCGGGAGTGATCGCCGCCATCCCGGCCCGGCCATTGGTGTTGCGGATTTCCACGCCATAGGCCACGGCTTCGGAAATAAGCGGGTGTTGCAGGAGGATGTTTTCGACCTCCGTGGTCGAAACGTTTTCGCCCTTCCAGCGGTAGGTGTCGCCCAGGCGGTCGACAAACTGCGCATGCCCAAAGCCGATGTTGCGCAACAGGTCGCCGGTGTTGAAGTAGCGGTCTCCCTTTTCGAACACATCCTCAAGCACGACCTTGGCGGTTTTCTGCGGATCGGTGTAGCCGTCCAGGGGGGCCTTGTCGTCGATTTTTGCCAGCAACAACCCCTGCTCACCCTTGGCGACCTTGCGCATCAGGCCATTGACCTGTCGAATCGGCGCGCCGCTGTCATGGTCGTACGCGACCAACTCCCAGGACATCAGGGAAAAGCCGATGGTGTTGTCGAAATTGAGAATGTTGGTGAAACCGATATTGCCGTCGCTGGCAGCGTACAGCTCGCAGATGTGATTCACCGCAAAGCGGGTCTTGAACTCGCTCCAGGCGCCGGGGCGCAGGCCGTTGCCGATCATTTTCTTCACATCGTGCCGGCTGTCCTCGGAGCTGGGCGGTTGATCGACCAGGTAGCGGCACAGTTCGCCGACATAACCGATGGTGGTCGCCCGGTACTTGCGCGCATCGTTCCAGAACTGACTGGCGCTGAATTTGCGGCGGATGGCGAACCCGCTGGCCCCACTGACGGCCGAACCCCAGCACACGCAAAGGCCCGTGGCGTGGTACAGCGGCAAAGTGCAATAGACGACATCCTCGGGGCGCATGTCCAGGGCGATCATGCCGAAGCTCGCAGAGCTGCGCATCCAGCGACCGTGCTTGAACACGCCGGCCTTGGGCAGCCCCGTGGTGCCCGAGGTGTAGATATAAAAGCAGGGATCGTCGAAGAAAATCTGCTGGCTGCTGGCCGGGTTGTCGCTGGCGTCGTCGAGGCTGACGGTCATCAGGTTGATGAAACCTTCAGGCGCGATACCGGGTTGGCGAGAGGTGTCCTGATCGGCAACGAACCAGGTTCGCGCAGCCTTGATCGACACCCGCTCACGCACCGCCAGGTACGCCGGGACCAACTCCTCACCGACAATGATCGCCACCGGCGCCACCAGGTTCACACTGTGTACCAGAGTGTCGCGGGTCTGCGAGGTATTGAGCAGCGCACTGATCGCGCCGACCTTGGCCACCGCCAGAATCGTCACCAGCAATTCCGGGCGGTTCTCGATGAAGACCGCCACCACATCACCCTTGCCGATGCCTTGGCCGATCAGGTGATGGGCGATGCGATTGGCCCATTGGTTGACCTCGGAGTAACTGAGCGTTACGTCGCCTTGCAACAGCGCCGGGCCATCCGGGTTGCGCAACGTGGCTTGCTCGAAACTCCAGCCCAAACCACACGCCTGGGTCGGGTCCTTGACGTTGGCGGCCTTCATGCCCCTCACCACCCGGGGGATGGCCTTGGCGATGGAAGGCAGCTTGCGGAGCATCATGCTCCAGGTAATCGTGTCGTTCGACGTGCGACTCATGATGCTCCCGTTCGATCTTTTTATTGTCGGGCTGCGATGACTGAACCCGAAAATACGTCAACGGTTCTTGAGCTGTACACGCGGTTTTTGAAATGTTTTGTATCCGCGATCTTGATCTGCGATTGATACAGGGCCAATCGTGAACCCCCGCACACGCAATGGTTCCATCGAATCGCCGAGCGACCTCGCAAAATGCAGGATGCACGATGGCCGTTCATGCAGAATGCACGAAAGCAAAAATCACCACAGATACTAACTTGTTGTTTTATAAGATTATTTACAAACAACCCAGACTGGCACAATCACTGCAACCCTCTCCGTATGCTTGCCATTCAAGAGCCAACGGAGCTGAAAGAAATGAACCTGATTCAGGAAAAATTTTCGTCCCTGTTCTCCAACTTCGAAGTCACCACCCATGCCCGGCCTGACGGTGGGATCCTGCTGACCCTGAGCGGCGGCGAAGGCAAGGTGTTCAAGCGCTCGATTTCCTATCAGCAATTGCACAATGGCGACCAACTGACGTGGGTCATCAGTGCGATTCGCCGCGACCTCGCCGAACAAGCCAGTGAACTGCCGCAGATCTCCATGCTGCAGAGCCAGCAACGGTTTGCCCTGCCGACCTATCACTCGCTGTAAATAAAATTGCCGGAAAAACACTGTGGGAGCAAGCTCGCTCCCACAGGTTTTGCGGCGTTTAGAAATTGGCGGGATTTATCCGCGCAAAGCTGTCCACGGTGACATGCCCCGCCAGTTCCCCACCCTCGCGGGCCAGCCCGCAAGTGGCCATCCCCGCCGTGCGCGCCGCGTCGAGTTCTTCGACGATGTCCGACAGAAACAGAATCTGCCCCGCCTCAAGGTTGATCGCCTGGGTGATGTTGGCGTAGGACTGCGCCTCGCGCTTGGGGCCCGAAGTGGTATCGAAATAGCCGCTGAACAGTGGCGTCAGATCCCCCGCCTCTGAGCAGCCGAAGATCAACCTCTGGGCCTGGATCGAACCGGACGAATAAACAAACAGTTGAAAGCCGTCCCGATGCCAGCGCTTGAGCGCTTCAACGGCGTCCGGGTACACATGTCCCTTCAACTGCCCGGCCTGATAGCCCTGCTCCCAGACCATGCCCTGCAATGCTTTCAGCGGCGTGGCCTTGCGGTCTTCAGCGATCCAGCCCAACAGGATCTCGACGACCCGCTCGACGTCGGCGTCCGGTTCGTTGCTGTCGCGGCGCACGGCAGCCAGTTGCTCCGCCACATCGGCGCGTTCGGCATGCTGACGGACAAACGCCGGCAAGTGTTTGGCGGCATAGGGGAACAGCACGTCGAACACAAAACTCACCGCGCTGGTGGTGCCTTCGATGTCGGTGAGAATCGCTTTGATCGGCATCGACTCAGTCCTCCAGGCGCGGGAATCGGCTGGCGATGTCTTCGCCTGTGAAATTGGCCACCCAACCTTCCGGGTTGTTGAACAGACGGATCGCGACGAAGTGCGGATGTTCGCCCATGTCGAACCAGTGTTTGGTTCCGGCCGGCACCGAGATCAGGTCGTTTTTCTCGCACAGCACCGCGTAGACGTAATCGTCGATGTGCAGGGTAAACAGGCCACGGCCGGCAACGAAAAATCGTACTTCATCTTCGCCATGGCGATGTTCGTCGAGGAACTTGGCACGCAGTTCGGCTTTTTGCGGGTGATCGCTGTTGAGGCTGATCACGTCGACGGTAACGTAACCGCGCTCGGTCATCAGCTTGTCGATTTGCTCCCGGTAGGCGGCAATCACTTCGTCCTGAGTGGCGCCCGGCTGGATCTTCGCCGCAGCTTGCCAGCGGTCGAAGCGTACGCCCTGCTCGGCCAGGGTCGAGGCGATGTCTTCGAAATGGGTCAGCACCTTGTTGGGGATTTCAGGGCTGGAGACGTGATAGACGGACAGGCTGCTCATCAGGGCAACTCCTTAACGGTTCATGCTTTAAAGAGCGAGCGCATCTTCAACTCGCACTCGAACAAAAATTCAAAGGCCTCGATCTGCCGCAGGGCATCGCTCATGCGCGCGCCCCAGGTGTACAGGCCATGGCCACGGATCAGGTAGCCGACGCAATCGGGATGGGCGTCGAGCCAAGGCTGCACCTTGGCGGCCAGTCGCGCAATGTCCTGGTCGTTGTCGAAAATCGGCACCCGCACTCGGGATTCGTGGGTCGTCACACCGCTGAAGGCCTTTTGCAGTTCGTAGTCTTCGAACTCGATGAAGTCTTGCGGCGTCAGGCGCGACAGCACGGTGGCGTTCACGGAATGAGTGTGCAACACGGCACCGATCTCCGGGCGCCAGCTGTAGAGCTGGGTGTGCAACAGGGTTTCGGCGGACGGTTTCTTGCCCGGTTCCAGGCTGTTGCCGGACAGGTCGGTGGCCAACACGTCGTCCATGCCCAGTTGCCCCTTGTGCTTGCCGGACACGGTCAACAAGGCTTCGCTCGGCGACAGGCGCGTCGAGTAATTACTGCTGGTGGCCGGCGACCAGCCGCGGCCATACAGAAAACGCCCGGCGTCGATGATTTCCTGGGCGAGTTGTTCACGGGTAAGGCTCATGGCCTGTCCTCTTGCATACGTGTGGCAATGATAACGGCAGCCGCGACGGCTGCGAGACTGGCAATACTAAATGTCCATGCCGCGCCGAGGGCATTCCAGCTGTAGCCGGAATACAACGCGCCCAACGCACCGCCGGTGCCGGCCAATGCGGCGTACAGCGCCTGGCCCTGGCCTTGCTGGCGCGCACCGAAGCTACGTTGCACGAATGAAATGGCAGCGGCGTGAAAGCTGCCGAACGTCGCCGCGTGCAGGATCTGGGCAAACAACAGTACCCAAAGAAACTCTGCCAGCGAACCCAGCAACAGCCAACGCAACGCCGCCAGCAGAAAGCTGGCCATCAGCACCCGGCGCAGTGAAAAGCGCGCGAAGATCCGGCTCATGGCCAGAAACATCAGGACTTCGGCGACCACGCCGACCGCCCAGAGCATGCCGATCACACCCCGGCTGTAACCCAGGCGCTCAAGGTGCAAGGTCAAGAACGTGTAATACGGTCCGTGGCTCATTTGCATCAGCGCCACGCAGCCGTAAAACGCCAAAACGCCGGGGTTGCGCAGTTGCTTGAGGAATCCCTCCCCCGCCACCCGGTTGCCCGGGGCCGGTTGGGCATTGGGCACCCACAGGCTGCTGAGCACGATGCCCACCATGATCAGCACCAGCGCCGCCGGATAGATGTCCAGGCTCAGCCATTCAAACAAACGGCCCAGCGCGACCACGGTGATGATGAAACCGATCGAGCCCCACAGGCGAATCTGGCTGTAGCGCGAGGTCTGGCTCTGCAAATGCGCCAGGGTGATGACTTCGAACTGTGGCAACACCGCGTGCCAGAAGAACGCATGCAAGGCCATGACCATCGCCAGCCAGGCGTAGGTCTTGCTGACGAAGATCAGCGAAAAGGTCAGCAGCGTGCACACCGCGCCGAAGCGCACGATGGCCAGTCGCCGACCGGTGTAGTCGCCCAGCCAGCCCCAGATGTTCGGCGCCACACAGCGCATCAGCATCGGGATCGCCACCAGCTCGCCGATCCGCGCTGCGCTGAACCCCAGGTGATCGAAGTACAGCGCCAGAAACGGCGCTGTCGAACCGAGCAAGGCGAAATAGAACAGATAGAAACTGGAGAGCCGCCAGTACGGGAGCGCCGCAGTCGCCATCAGACGGCTGCGACCATGATGTCAGCCATTTACAGCTGACCCAGCACCGGCGTGCTCACACGCACGTCGGCGTTTTGCCCACGATGGCGCAGCAGGTGATCCATCAGCACGATGGCCATCATCGCCTCGGCAATCGGCGTGGCGCGGATGCCCACGCACGGGTCGTGACGGCCCTTGGTGATCACTTCCACCGGGTTGCCATGGATGTCGATGGAGCGGCCCGGCGTTGTGATGCTCGACGTCGGCTTCAGCGCCAGGTGCGCAACGATGGGCTGACCGGAGGAAATACCGCCGAGAATGCCGCCCGCGTTGTTGCTGAGGAAACCTTCCGGGGTCATTTCATCGCGATGCTCGGTGCCACGCTGGGCGACGCTGGCAAAACCGGCGCCGATTTCCACGCCCTTGACCGCGTTGATGCTCATCAGCGCATGGGCCAGCTCCGCATCGAGGCGATCGAAGATCGGCTCGCCAAGGCCCGGCATCACGCCTTCGGCGACCACGGTGATTTTCGCACCGACCGAATCCTGGTCGCGACGCAACTGGTCCATATAGGCCTCCAGCTCAGGCACTTTGTCCGGGTCCGGGCTGAAGAAGGCGTTCTGCTCGACCGAATCCCAGGTCTTGAACGGGATTTCAATCGGCCCCAACTGGCTCATGTAGCCGCGAATGACGATGCCCTGGCTGGCCAGGTATTTTTTTGCAATCGCACCGGCCGCGACGCGCATCGCGGTTTCACGGGCCGAGCTGCGACCACCGCCGCGATAATCGCGCTCGCCGTATTTGTGGTGGTAGGTGTAATCGGCGTGGGCCGGGCGGAACAGGTCCTTGATCGCCGAGTAGTCCTTGGACTTCTGGTCGGTGTTGCGGATCAACAGGCCGATGGCGCAACCGGTGGTGCGGCCTTCGAACACGCCAGAGAGGATTTCGACTTCGTCGGCTTCCTGGCGCTGGGTGGTGTGGCGGCTGGTGCCGGGCTTGCGGCGGTCCAGGTCACGCTGCAGATCCTCCAGGGATATCTCCAGCCCCGGCGGGCAGCCATCGACAATGGCGACCAACGCCGGGCCATGGCTTTCGCCCGCGGTGGTGACAGTGAACAGCTTGCCGTAGGTATTGCCGGACATGCAGGACGCTCCGTGAAATGAACCTGAATACGTAATGCGCGCCAGTATACGCAGGCTACCCAAGTAGTTCATCCTCGAACCTTATGGGTGCCCGTGAGTCCAACCGGCATCTTCTTGATAATGGCGCGATGATGCTGCGAGTTCTAGCCTTGAGCCTTACCCTGATTTCCGGCTTCGCCCAGGCGACTGTCCTGCAACGACCGATCACATTGGATACGGGCACCGGCGAGCTTTTCGGCTCGCTGTTGCTGCCAAAATCCGACAATCGAGTACCGGTTGTCCTGATCATTTCAGGCTCCGGCCCTACGGATCGTGACGGAAACAACGCCGACGGCGGGCGCAATGACAGCCTCAAGCGCCTGGCCTGGGTGCTGGCCAAACACAACATCGCCAGCGTGCGTTACGACAAGCGTGGCGTGGCCGCGAGCCTGGCGGCGACCCCGGATGAACGCAATCTGACGGTGGAAGCTTATGTGGCCGACGCCCAAGCCTGGGGCCGGAAACTCAAGACCGATCCGCGTTTTGGCCAGTTGATCGTGCTGGGTCACAGCGAAGGCGCCCTGATCGCCAGCCTCGCTGCGCCGGATATCGATGCCGACGCGGTGATATCTGTCTCTGGCAGCGCAAGACCGGTGGATCAGGTCATTCGCGAGCAACTGGGCAATCGCCTGCCTCAACCGCTGATGCTGCGCAGCAATGAATTGCTCGACAGCCTCAAGGCCGGGAAAACCGACGACAATGTGCCGCCACCCTTGCAGGTGATTTTCCGTCCGAGCGTGCAGCCTTACCTGATTTCCCTGTTCCGCCAGGACCCGGCCGCGGCATTTGCGAAGTTGAAGATGCCAGCACTGATCATCCAGGGCAGCAACGACATCCAGGTCGGCGTCAATGACGCCAGGCTGCTCAAGGCTGCCAAACCGGACGCCGAACTGGCGCTGATCGAGGGCATGAACCACGTCATGCGCATCGTGCCCAACGACGTCAAACGCCAACTGGCCTCCTATAAGGACCCGCAGCTGCCCCTGGCGGCGGAACTGGGCACGCGAATCCTCGGTTTTATTGAAGGACTTCGCGCCAGTTAACCTCCAGTCTTGAAAAAAACGGCCGATAAGCCTTTGTCGCCAACACATTGGTTGGCGACAAGCTGAGCTTGGACAGGATCTCGCCGTTATGACTGACACCCAGACTTCACCCGACACCAGCGCTGAAAAAGACGCACCGCCAGCGGTCGAGCTGCCCTGGGCGGACGTCCACGTCGAGCACCACAAGATGCTCCGTCTGGCGCCGCTGCAGACTGACCGCAACACAGGCGGACGCCCATTGCGCTTTGTCGAGTTAGGCTATGCCGAACGCAATGACAAGACGCACAGCCTGATGCGCATGAGCATCACCCTGCCCGGCCAGCGCGTACGCAAGGAACAGAATCATCTGGACGTGTGGGTCGATCACGCTGAAAAACGCGTGCATTTCGGACCGGAAAGCGGACTGCAGATTGAACCGCTGAACCGTGGCATTGGTCGCTACTTGGCGGCCCAGGGCATCAATTGGGCGAAAAAGCGCTGGCCGACCTACACCGTCGACGGCTTCGACCTGAACAACAAGGATGCACTGAACGAAGACACCCGCCTGCGCCGCGATCATTTTTTACGCGTGCACGGTTTCGACGTGGTGTATGCCGATGCCCAGCATTTGAAAGGCAGTGTCAAGCCGGTCAAGGTCGGCGACCTCTCTGGCGACTGGAACAGCGAAAAACTGCAGGTCGTGGAAATCCTCGAGGCGGCGCAGATGCTCCAGCAAGCCGAACAGAACCTGGCCGAGCAGGAAGTCAAACTCAAGAAACACGAAGAAAAGGTCAGCAAGTACAAACGCGAAGACGCCGGGTTGCGATTCACCATCACCTGCCTGGTGGCGTTTGCGGTGTTTCAGGCGGGGTTGTTGATCTGGATTGCCACGCATCGTTGAAGGCTTGAGACCGCGGCGCATTCATTGTAGGAGCGAGCTTGCTCGCGATGGACGTTAACGATGACGCGTGTATTCTGAATAAACACGTCGCCCTTACGTCCATCGCGAGCGAGCTCGCTCCTACAAGGTCAGACGCGAGAAGCGAACAACGCCTGATGCTCACGACACTGCTGCGCGCTGAGCATGAACACACCATGGCCGCCACGCTCGAACTCCAGCCAGGCGAAGTCGACTTCCGGGTACAACGCCTCGACGTGCACCTGGCTGTTGCCCACTTCGACAATCAGCAAGCCCTTCTCGGTCAGGTGATCCGCCGCCTCGGCAAGCATGCGCCGCACCAGGTTCAAACCGTCATCACCGCAGGCCAGGCCCAGTTCCGGTTCGTGCTGGTACTCGTCCGGCATGTCGGCGAAATCTTCCGCATCGACGTAGGGCGGGTTCGACACGATCAGGTCGAAACGTTGACCCGGCAGGCCCTCGAAACCGTCGCCCTGCACCGTGTACACACGCTCATCGACACCATGGCGCTCGATGTTCTGATTGGCCACTTCCAGCGCTTCGAACGACAGGTCCCCCAACACCACCTCGGCATGCTGGAACTCGTAGGCGCAGGCGATGCCGATGCAACCGGAACCGGTGCACAGGTCGAGAATCCGCGCCGGCTCGGTAGCCAGCCACGGGGTAAAACGGTTTTCGATCAACTCGCCGATGGGGGAGCGCGGGATCAGCACACGCTCATCGACGATGAACGACATGCCACAGAACCAGGCCTCGCCCAGCAGATACGCGGTAGGCACCCGATCTTCGATGCGGCGCTTGAGCAAAAGCTGCAGGTGAACCACTTCGTCTTCTTCCAGATTGCAGTCGAGGTAGCTGTCGGATATTTCCCACGGCAGGTGCAACGCGCCCAACACCAATTGCCGGGCTTCGTCCCAGGCGTTATCAGTGCCATGGCCGAAAAAAAGATCCTCCCCATGGAAGCGGCTGACGGCCCAACGGATATGGTCACGCAGGGTACGAAGGCGGGAAGTGATCACGACGGCAAACTCCAGAAAAATCGACGGGGGATTCTACCAGTCAAACGACTTCACGACGACGCGGGAAACTACCGATTCAAATGTAGGAGTTATCCATTTTTTCGCTAGGCTATTGAACAAAACGTGACTATTGACAAGGCTACAGGCCAGCAACGACGGCACCTACGATCGTAGCGATTCACAGAACCGCTCAGCCAGAGGACAATGGCGCAAAAGCCCCACTCCAAGGAGCCCCAGAATGTCTGTTCCAAAAACGATGTTTCAACTCAGCGGCCGCGGTTATGCAGCGGCCAATCTGAGCCATGCCACCCTGGTCATCATCGATGCCCAGAAAGAATACCTCAGCGGTCCCCTGGCCCTGAGCGGCATGGATGAAGCTGTCGCGAACATCAAGCAACTGCTCGCCGCTGCCCGCGCCGCCGGCCGGCCGATCGTGCATGTCCGCCACCTCGGTACCCTCGGCGGGCTGTTCAACCCACAGGGCGTAGGTGGAGAGTTCATTCCGGGCCTGGAGCCACAGAGCGATGAAACCGTCATCGGCAAATTGTTGCCAAGCGCTTTTCACGGCACCGAACTGGCACAACGCCTGGAAGACCTCGGCGCCCTTGACCTGATCGTCTGCGGCTTCATGAGCCACTCCAGCGTCAGCACCACGGTGCGTGCAGCCAAGAACCTGGGCTTCCGCTGCACCCTGGTGGAAGACGCCTGCGCCACCCGCGACCTGCCTTACAAGGGCGGCGTGCTCAGTGCCGCACACGTCCATCAGACGGAAATGGCGATCATGGGCGACAACTTCGCCACCCTCGCGCTGACCCGTGAACTGATCTGATCGACGCTCAATGAGCGGCCTGGAACGCCGCTCATCCGCAAAAGCCTCCCATTTGCCGTAATTGTCTTAGCCTCAGGAACATCCCGGTCAACTCCCGGTCGAAGGGCCGATACCCATTGAGGAAGGTCGGAATGAAGTTATCCGATGGTTTTGACGCTCGCCGCTTGCGGCCCAAAGGCCAAAGCAACTGGCGTTTTCGAATCGGCGCGACGTTCGCGGCGTTGCTGGCGATGTGCGGCGTGTTGCTCGCCATGGCCGGTGCCGCCAGCCTGCTCGGCCACGCACCCGCCCTGGGTGAATTGAACACAAGCCGCACCGGTGCTGCCGTGATCCTGGCCATCGGCCTGTTCGTGCTGTACCTCGGTGTCTGGCTATGGCGCCGTTGCCGTCGTCGCTCGCGGCAGTCGCGGGAGCTGGCCATGTCCCCGCACCTGATGAAAAAACACGACTGAGCCTGGCATCGCGCGCGTTTTTGTCGCGCCCGATTCGCTTCGAGTTGGGTAAACTGGCCGCCCTTCGCGGAGGCTGACATGCAAGACGACGATTTTTCCCTGTTCAAAAGCGCGATCCAAGGCGTCAAGCCGATCAAGCACGATCGCGCCGAAACCGGCAAACCCAAGGCTGACCGCGCGCAGATTGCCAAGCTGCGTCAAGCGGCCACCGTGCGCACCGAATCCACCACCGTCGACGGGCTGTCCGATCAGTTCGTCATCGACGTCGGCCCTGAAGACGAGCTGATGTGGGCCCGCGATGGCGTGCAGGAAAGCCAGATGCGCAAGCTCAAGGTCGGGCAGATTCCTTTCGAAGGCAGCCTCGACCTGCACGGCATGAGCGTGGAAAAGGCCCGGGAAACCCTCTGGGCATTTTTGGCTGAAGCCACCAAATTCGAAATCCGCTGCGTGCGCGTCACCCATGGCAAGGCTGTTCGCCTGGACGGCAAGCGGCCGATGATCAAAAGCCACGTCAACACCTGGCTGCGCCAGCATCCACAGGTACTCGGCTTCACCTCGTGCCAGGCGAAACATGGTGGTGCCGGCGCGGTTTATGTGATGCTCAAACGCACCATGATGGAAGGTCGTGACGAGTAAAGCTGACGCGTCACGCTTGCAGCGTCGTGTCCGTCACCGTACCCTTGCCCTTTGCGTAAAATCCCACAGGTAGTTTCATGTCCCTGGAACAGAATTACACGGCGATCCTCGGCCAGCTCGGCGAGGACGTTTCCCGCGAAGGCCTGCTCGACACGCCAAAACGTGCCGCCAAAGCCATGCAGTACCTCTGCCGCGGCTATGAACAGACACTGGAAGAGGTCACCAACGGTGCCCTGTTCAGCTCCGACAACAGCGAAATGGTGCTGGTCAAGGACATCGAGTTGTACTCGTTGTGCGAACACCACTTGCTGCCGTTCATCGGCAAGGCTCACGTCGCCTACATCCCGAGCGGCAAGGTCCTGGGCCTGTCGAAAGTGGCGCGGATCGTCGACATGTACGCCCGCCGCCTGCAGATCCAGGAAAACCTCAGCCGCCAGATCGCTGATGCGGTCCAGCAGGTCACCGGCGCCCTGGGCGTTGCGGTGGTGATCGAGGCCAAGCACATGTGCATGATGATGCGCGGTGTGGAAAAGCAGAATTCGACGATGATCACCTCGGTGATGCTCGGTGAGTTCCGTGAAAACGCCGCCACCCGCAGCGAATTCCTCAGCCTCATCAAGTAATTTGCGGCACGAAGAAAACCGGCGTTCATCGCCGGTTTTTTTTCGCCCGCAAAAAATCAGGTAAGCTGCGCGCCCTTCTTCGTTTGCACCGTGAGGCTTTCAACGTGTTCGTAAAAGCGCTTCGTGTCGGCCTTGGCCAACTGATCATCTTCATCGACTTCATCACCCGCCCAGGCAAGAAGCAGCGCCCGGCGGAAGTTCAGGCGCAGGTCAATTCGGCTGCCAAGGGCCTGACGCTGTATCAATTCCACGCCTGCCCGTTCTGCGTGAAGACTCGCCGTACCCTGCGCCGCCTGAATGTGCCGGTGGCCCTTCGCGACGCGAAGAACAACGAACAGGATCGCCAGACCTTGCTGGAGCAAGGCGGCAAGATCAAGGTGCCTTGCCTGCGCATTGAAGAGAATGGCCAGACCACCTGGATGTACGAGTCCAAGGTGATCATTGATTATCTGGACAAGCGTTTTGCGGCGGCCTGAAAAATTTGGGCGAGGCTGATGCCCCCATCGCGAGCAAGCTCGCTCCCACAGTGGACTTGTGGTGTACACAAAACCTGTGGGAGCGAGCTTGCTCGCGATGAGGCCGGTACAGGCACCATAAATTTCAGACAAAAATAAACCGGCCCATTGGCCGGTTTATTTGTATCTAGGCTGCTTTTGCGGCCTGGGCAGCACGCACCACCGCCGCCAACCGCTTGAGCCCCTCATCCAGCCGCGCCGGATCAATGTGGCTGAAGTTCAATCGCAGATACCCCGGATGGTTGTCCGGCTCGGGGAAGAACGGCTCCCCCGGCATGAACGCCACGTCGTTGGCCAGCGCGGCATTCAGCAAGGTGCGGGTGTCTTGCGGCTGCTTGAGTTTCAACCAGAAGAACAGCCCGCCCTGCGGCACGTTCCAGTCCGCCAGATCGGAGAAGTGCGTTTCCAGCGCAGCCTGAAACGCATCCCGACGCCCCCGATAAAAATCGCGCAACTCACTACGGTGTTGCTGATATTTCTCGGTGCCGATCCATTGCAGCGCCTGCCACTGGCCGACCCGATTGGTGTGCAAATCCGCCGATTGCTTGAGTTTCAACAGATGTGGAAACAGGTCCGGGCTGGCGATCAAGTAGCCGACACGCAAACCCGGCAACAGGGTTTTCGACACGGTCCCGGTATAGATCCAGCTGGCCTTCTTCAAGCGACTGACAATCGGCGTGGCGCTGCCACCGTCGAAGGTCAGCTCGCGATAAGGCTCGTCCTCAATCAGCGTCACGCCAAACTCATCGAGCAATGCCGCCACCGCGTTGCGTTTGGCTTCGCTGTAACGCACTGCCGATGGATTCTGGAAGGTCGGGATCAGGTAGATGAAAGCCGGGCGGTGTTGTTCCAGGCGAGCGCGTAGCGCCGTCAAGTTCGGTCCGTCAGCCTCCAGCGGCACGGTCAGGCATTCGGCGCCGAACAGCTGGAAAATCTGCAATGCCGCCAGATAAGTCGGCGCTTCGAGCAGGATTTCGGTGCCCTTGTCGATATACAGCTTGGCGGCCAGGTCGAGGGTCTGCTGTGAGCCGCTGACCACCAGTACCTGGCTTGCCTCACATGGCACTCCCAACGCTCGCGCCTCGGCGGCCAGCGCTTCGCGCAGCGCCGGTTCGCCCTCGCTCATGCCGTATTGGCCCATGGAAACCGGCATCTCGGCCCACTCGACCTTCGGCAACATGGTTTCGGCCGGCAAGCCGCCGGCAAACGACATCACCTGCGGACGTTGGGCCGCAGCGAGGATTTCACGGATCAAGGAACTTTTAAGGCGTGAGACACGTTCGGAAAAAGCCATGGGGATCACCGGTAGCGAGGCATGTGAAAAATGAGTCAAACTTGTTGACCGAAATTACGCCTCCACGAACGGATACGTCAATATGCTTGACCTTAAAAACCCGCTTTCCCAGCAGCAAGCCATGGAAGCGTTTTTCTTCGGCTACCAGGCCTTCACCGCCAAGGCCGATGAAATGCTCGAACGTCGCGGCCTGAGTCGGGTGCATCAGCGCATCGTGTTTTTCATTGCCCGCTATCCGAACCTGAGTGTCAAGGAACTGTTGGCTTTACTCGGTGTGAGCAAGCAGGCGCTGAACATGCCGTTGCGTCAGTTGGTCGAGATGCATCTGGTGGACAGCGTCGCGTCCGAGTCGGACAAGCGTAAGCGGCTGCTGGAACTGACCGATGACGGCGCTCGTTTCGAACAGTCGTTGCGCCGTGAGCAGGTGAAATTGCTGGAGCGGGTGTTTGCCGAGGCCGGGGAGACGGCGGTGAATGGCTGGCTGGCGGTGAATCTGGCGCTTGGGGAGAATCAACAAAAAACCTGAGCCCGAAAGTCCTTCGCGAGCAGGCTCGCTCCTACAGGGGTATGCGATCAACTGTGGGAGCGAGCTTGCCCGCGATGGCATCGGAACAGGCGATATATCCCTATTGCCAAACTTTTCGTCTACAAAATCAAAAACATTATTTGCATTCTTTGTATACAAAAGCATAATCCACTTCGTGCGAGTTCCTGACCAAGAGGTCAACAAATTCGCAAGTACCTCAAAGGGCCGCTGCCACCCCTCTCGGATCCGGCCCTGGAAATAACAATAAAACTCTTGAGGAGTACTCGCTGTGGAAAGCCGCAAATCCGAAGCATCGACGCTGGAAATCTCGCCGCCATTACGCAATGGCTTGCTGGAACGTCTGTTCAAACTCAGCTTGCACGGCACCACGGTGAAGACCGAGCTGATTGCCGGTCTGACAACCTTCATCACCATGGCTTACATCATTTTCGTCAACCCCAACATCATGGCCGACGCCGGGATCGATCACGGTGCGGCGTTCGTCGCCACCTGTATCGCCGCGGCACTCGGTTGCCTGTTGATGGGCCTGTACGCCAACTGGCCGGTCGGCCTGGCACCAGGCATGGGGCTGAACGCCTTCTTCACCTACACCGTGGTCGGTACCATGGGCTACAACTGGGAAACCGCCCTCGGCGCGGTGTTTGTGTCCGGTGTGTTGTTCATGATCCTGACCTTCTCGCGGATCCGCGAATGGCTGCTCAACAGCATTCCGGTCAGCCTGCGCTTCGCCATGGGCGCCGGTGTGGGTCTGTTCCTGGGGCTGATCGGCCTGAAAACCGCAGGTATCGTCGTCGATAGCCCGGCGACCCTGATCAAGCTCGGCTCCCTGCGCGAACCCGGTCCGCTGCTCGCCGCCGTGTGCTTCCTGATGATCGCCATCCTCAGCTATCACAAGGTGTTCGGCGCGATCCTCATCAGCATCATCACCGTGACCCTCGCCGGTTGGGGCCTTGGGCTGGTGCACTACGAGGGCATCATGTCCGCCCCACCGAGCCTGGCTCCGACCTGGATGGCCATGAACGTTGTAGGTGTATTCAACATCAGCATGGTCAGCGTGGTCCTGGCCTTCCTCTTCGTGCACATGTTCGACACCGCAGGCACCCTGATGGGCGTTGCCCAGCGTGCCAACCTGGTGGGCGCTGATGGCAGGATCGAAAACCTCTCCCGCGCCATGAAAGCCGACAGTGCTTCCAGCGTATTCGGTGCGGTAGTCGGCGTTCCACCGGTCACCAGCTACGTGGAAAGTGCTGCCGGTGTTGCAGCGGGTGGTCGGACTGGTCTTACCGCAGTGACCGTAGGTGTGCTATTTATTGCAGCCATGTTCTTCGCACCGCTGGCCGGCATGATCCCTGCCTATGCAACCGCCGGTGCGCTGATTTATGTAGCGATGCTGATGATGGGCGGCATGGCCCACATCGAATGGGACGAAGCCACCGACAGCATTCCGGCGATCGTTACCGCAATCATGATGCCACTGACCTTCTCGGTCGCCGACGGCATCGCACTGGGCTTCATCACCTACGTGGCGATGAAGGCCGGTACCGGCAAGTACAAGGAAATTTCGGTGAGCCTGTGGGTGCTCTGCGCGATCTTCATCGCCAAGTTCATCTTCTTGTAAACCACACGCGGTACACGCTTGAAAACAGCCTCACCCCGTCGGGTGGGGCTTTTGTGCAAATGGAGGAAAGTGATGAGTCTGGAAACCTGGCTGCTGTTCAGCGGCGCTGCGCTGATAGTGATCTTGATCCCGGGGCCGCTGTCATTGCTGATGATCAGCAACAGTCTGAATTACGGCCTGCGCCGCTCTTACCCGGCCTTTCTCGGCGGCGTGTCGGCATCGATCTGCCTGCTGAGTGCTTCGGCGCTGGGTCTGGGGGCGTTGTTGCTGGCGTCGGAACAGCTGTTCAGTGCCCTGAAGATTCTTGGCGCCCTCTACCTGTTCTACCTCGCCTGGCAGAGCTGGCAGCAATCGCGCCTGCCTTCCCATGGCGCTGAAGTGCCACAGGCCGCGCCGGTGCCACGCTTTCGCGCACTGTTCGGGCGTGCGTTCATGCTGGGCGCAAGCAACCCGAAAGACATCCTGTTCTTCGCCGCTTTCCTGCCTCAGTTCTTGAGTGCCGAACAGCCGTTCCTGCCACAACTGCTGGTGATGATCGTGACCTGGACCGTGCTCGACCTGCTGTGCAAATTGGCCTACGGCCTCGGCGCCCATGGTGCGGCACGGTATCTGCGCAGCGGCAAGGGCCAGAGCTGGTTCAACAGGATCAGTGCGGGGTTGTTCAGTGGTGCGGGGGCTGCGTCTCTACTGAGCCGCTAACAACTGTAGGAGCGAGCTTGCTCGCGATGGACGTTAACGATGACGCGGGCCATCTGAATGCCCGCGTTGTCTGGGCCTCCATCGCGAGCAATCGAGCGTCGACCGGCTGCTCCTACAGAAGACGAAAAAAAGCCCGCAGTGTGAGCGGGCGAAAGACCAAAGAAGCTATATGCGCAGTCGCTTCCAGGTTGCAGCAGCTGCCTGGGGGATCAGCTGCCGCGGTAGGTGGAGTAGCTGTAAGGCGAAATCAACAACGGCACATGGTAGTGATCCTGCTCGGCGGAGATGCCGAAACGCAGCACCACGACATCCAGGAATGCAGGCTCCGGCAGCTGAACGCCACGGGCGCGGTAGTAATCGCCGGCATGAAACTGAACCTGATAGACCCCGGTGCGGTAGTCATCGCCTTGCAGCAGCGGTGCATCGACACGGCCATCGCTGTTGGTTATCGCGCTGGCGACCAATTCCAGGTGCGATCCTTCAACACGGTACAACTCGACCTTGATCGAGCTGCCCGGGCAACCGTGTGCTGCGTCCAAAACGTGTGTAGTCAAACGTCCCATTGATTCTGCGCGCCTGCCTGCGTGGAGCAGTCAGACTTCGCGCCTCCCGAAGTCAGTTGAAAAGGAGACCGCACCGATTCGGAGCACGAAAAGCTGCGGCGAGCGACTGATTAAGACACTTTTCAAAAAAATTGTACACAATAAAAACGACATTTTTCGTATGACGTCCGCCATCTGCATATTTACCGCCGATTTCCCGCTAAACCGCACCATCTATGAACCCTTCAATCAATAATTGACCAGTCAGGCAGATTTCTTGCAGGCTCACGCCAATAGCAGTAAAAGATGACAGTCGGTGAAAAATGCGAAAAATCAGGCTTACAAAGTGAATATAAAGTTGTATACAATCAGCCCATCGCTGTGACGCAAGCCCGCCATCCCATTTTCAGCTGCGTCACACCAACCGTCATCATCGAATAAGAAGGAAGCCTGCAGTGAGCGCTGACTACCCACGCGACCTGGTCGGTTACGGCAGTAACCCTCCTCACCCCCACTGGCCGGGCAATGCCCGTATTGCCCTGTCGTTCGTACTCAATTACGAAGAAGGCGGCGAGCGCAACATCCTGCACGGCGACAAAGAATCCGAAGCGTTCCTCTCGGAAATGGTTTCAGCCCAGCCGCTGCAAGGCGCGCGCAACATGAGCATGGAATCCCTCTACGAGTATGGCAGCCGTGCCGGCGTGTGGCGGATCCTGAAGCTGTTCAAGGAATTCGACATTCCACTGACCATCTTCGCCGTGGCCATGGCCGCCCAGCGTCACCCGGACGTGATCCGCGCCATGGTCGATGCCGGCCACGAGATCTGCAGCCATGGCTATCGCTGGATCGACTACCAGTACATGGACGAAGCCCAGGAACGCGAGCACATGCTCGAAGCGATCCGCATCCTTACCGAAATCACAGGCACTCGCCCGCTGGGCTGGTACACCGGCCGCACGGGTCCGAACACCCGTCGCCTGGTGATGGAAGAAGGTGGTTTCCTCTACGACTGCGACACCTACGACGACGACCTGCCCTACTGGGAACCGAACAACCCGACCGGCAAGCCGCACCTGGTGATCCCGTACACCCTGGACACCAACGACATGCGCTTCACCCAGGTCCAGGGTTTCAACAAGGGCGACGACTTCTTCGAATACCTGAAAGATGCGTTCGACGTGCTCTACGCCGAAGGCGCCGAGGCTCCGAAGATGCTGTCGATCGGCCTGCACTGCCGCCTGATCGGCCGTCCGGCGCGTCTGGCTTCACTCAAGCGCTTTATCGAATACGCTAAAAGTCATGAACAGGTGTGGTTCAGCCGTCGCGTCGACATCGCGCGTCACTGGCAAGAAACCCACCCGTACACAGGGGCTGCCAAATGAGCACCTTTCAAACCGTCAAACCTTCGGCCCTGAGCCGCGACGCCTTCGTCGCCGCTTTCGCCGACATCTACGAACATTCGCCATGGGTGGC
This sequence comes from Pseudomonas sp. GW823-FHT06E10, assembly GCF_058794995.1. Classification (NCBI taxonomy): domain Bacteria; kingdom Pseudomonadati; phylum Pseudomonadota; class Gammaproteobacteria; order Pseudomonadales; family Pseudomonadaceae; genus Pseudomonas; species Pseudomonas sp. GW823-FHT06E10. The sequence goes on from NZ_JBXAHJ010000015.1 coordinate 155,652, forward strand.
CGAGAAGGCCTACGACCTGGGCCAGGATGCCTCGATCGATGAGATCGAAACCTTGCACCAGCGCATGAGCGACATCCTGTTGAGCGCCGATCACACCAGTCAGCTGGCATTGATCAACGCTCACCCGGACCTGGCCGGCAAAGCCGCCGTCCAGGGCCAACTTACCGAAGCCAGCACTAATGAACAGGCTGGCGCCGGTATTCACCAATGCACGGCCGAAGAGTTTTCTCGCTTCACCGAGCTGAACGACGCCTACAAAGCCAAGTTCAAGTTTCCCTTCATCATGGCGGTAAAAGGCAGCAACCGGCATCAGATCCTCGCAGCGTTCGAAACGCGCATCCACAACCCGGTCGACACCGAGTTCAAGTGCGCGCTGGCGGAGATCAACAAGATCGCCCTGTTCCGATTACTGACCCTATAGCAAGCCTGGCCCCAGCGGATTCAAGAACGCCGAAACCGCCCGGGGGCCTGGCAAGTATCCCAAGCCACTTATTTAAAGGCAGACAAGAAGAATGAAAGCTTACGCCGTACCTTTCGAGAAGTTCGTCAACCTGGCCGATGCCCGCCTGGGCACCAAAATCATCTCGGTCACCGATGACTGGTTCGCAGACGCCAACCGTCTGTTCCAACCGACCCCGGCCGTATGGAAGGAGGGCGTGTTCGATGACAACGGCAAGTGGATGGACGGCTGGGAATCGCGCCGCAAGCGCTTCGAAGGCTTCGACAGCGCAGTGATCCGCCTGGGCGTACCGGGTTCGATCAAGGGCGTCGACATCGACACTTCATTCTTCACCGGCAACTTCCCGCCATCGGCCTCCCTGGAAGCCTGCTTCCTGACCGAAGGCGAGCCGAACGAAAACACCCAGTGGGTTGAAGTGCTGTCGGCCGTCGAGCTGCAAGGCAACAGCCACCACTACCACGAAATCAACAACGACCAGGCCTTCAGCCACCTGCGCTTCAACATCTACCCGGATGGCGGCGTGGCCCGTCTGCGCGTGTACGGCGTGCCGTTCCGTGACTGGTCGGCTACCGGTGACAACGAGCAAGTCGACCTGGCTGCGGCCCTTAACGGTGGTCGCGCCCTCGCCTGCTCCGATGAACACTTCGGTCGCATGAGCAACATCCTCAACCCGGGCCGTGGCATCAACATGGGCGATGGCTGGGAAACCGCGCGTCGTCGTACCCCGGGCAATGACTGGGTCATCGTCGCGCTGGGTCATGCCGGCGAAGTCGAGAAAGTCATCGTCGACACCCTGCACTTCAAGGGCAACTACCCGGACAGCTGCTCGATCCAGGGCGCGTTCGTGAAGGGCGGTACCGACAGCCAGATCGAAACCCAGTCGCTGTTCTGGCGCGAACTGCTGCCAAGCCAGAAGCTGGAAATGCACGCCGAGCACACCTTCGCCGAGCAGATCAAGGCACTGGGCCCGATCACCCACATCCGGCTGAACGTGTTCCCGGATGGTGGTGTGAGCCGCCTGCGCGTTTTGGGCAAGGTCGCTAAATAAGCGGTGGGACCAATCGCGAGCAAGCTCGCTCCCACAGGTTTTGTGAACGCCACAGTCCACTGTGGGAGCGAGCTTGCTCGCGATGGCGATAGAACTAACAACACAGAATTCGGATAAGAACAGCATGCGCACACTGACGATTGAACCGCTGACCAAAGAAGCCTTCGCCCCTTTCGGTGACGTGATCGAAACCGACGGCAGCGATCACTTCATGATCAACAACGGTTCGACCATGCGCTTCCATAAACTGGCTGTGGTCGAAACCGCTAAGCCAGAGGACAACGCGATCATCAGCATCTTCCGCGCCGATGCGCAGGACATGCCGCTGACCGTCAGCATGCTGGAGCGCCATCCGCTGGGCAGCCAGGCTTTCATTCCGCTGCTCGGCAACCCCTTTCTGATCGTGGTCGCGCCACTTGGCGATGAACCTGTATCAGGCTTGGTCCGCGCCTTCGTCACCAACGGCAGGCAGGGCATTAATTACCATCGCGGCGTCTGGCACCACCCGGTGCTGACGATCGAAAAGCGGGATGACTTCCTGGTGGTTGATCGCAGTGGCACAGGCAATAACTGCGATGAGCATTTTTTCAAAGAGGATGAGCGTTTGATCCTCGCCCCCCACCAATAAGAGAAGGTCCGATCACTCGACAACAGAGTGACGGGCGAGAGGTAAAGACTGTGGAAGCACATCTGTTGGAATGGCTGAACCTGAGCGTGCGCTGGGTTCACATGATTACTGGCGTGGCCTGGATCGGTGCGTCGTTCTACTTCGTCTGGCTGGAAAACAACCTCAATCGGGTCAATCCGAAAAGCGGTCTGGCCGGTGATTTGTGGGCGATCCACGGCGGCGGTATCTATCACCTGGAAAAATACAAACTGGCTCCACCGACCATGCCGGACAACCTGCACTGGTTCAAATGGGAAGCCTACTTCACCTGGATGTCGGGTATCGCGCTGCTGTGCGTGGTGTTCTACTCCAACCCGACGCTCTACCTGCTGGCTCCGGGCAGCACCCTGAGCGGTCCTGAAGGCGTGGCCATCGGCCTCGGCTCGCTGTTCATCGGTTGGTTCATCTACTCCTTCCTGTGCGACTCGGCCCTGGGCAAACGCCCTGCCCTGTTGGGTTTCATCCTGTTCGTGCTGATCATTGGCGCTGCCTACGGCTTCAGCAAAGTGTTCAGCGGTCGGGGTGCGTACCTGCACGTCGGCGCGATCATCGGCACCATCATGGTCGGCAACGTGTTCCGCATCATCATGCCGGCACAGCGCGCACTGGTTGCGGCGATTGCCGAGAACCGCACGCCGGATCCGGCGCTGCCGGCCAAAGGCCTGTTGCGTTCGCGTCACAATAACTACTTCACCTTGCCGGTGCTGTTCATCATGATCAGCAACCACTTCCCGAGCACCTACGGCAGCCAGTACAACTGGTTGATCCTGGCCGGGATCGCGGTACTGGCGGTGTTGGTGCGTCACTACTTCAACACCCGTCACGACAGCCACAAGTTTGCCTGGACCCTGCCAGTGGCAGCGGTGGGCATGATCTGCCTGGCTTATGTGTCCGGTCCGAAGCCGATGTCCAGCGCCCCAGAAGTGGCCAACGCTCCAGCGAAAATCGAATACCAGCCGCTGCCGGAAACCGCAGTGGGCGGTGGTTTGAAACCTGCTGAAGCCAAACCCGCAGAAGCACCTGCTGCCGCTCCGGCTCAGGCATCCAATGCCGGCCCGGGTTTCGACAAGGTGCACAGCGTGATTCAGGAACGTTGCACGGTTTGCCACTCGGCCAAACCAACCAGCCCGTTGTTCAGCGCGGCCCCGGCCGGGGTGATGCTGGACACTCCCGAGCAAATCCGCCAGAACGCACCGCGGATTCAGGCGCAAGCCGTCACCAGCCAGATCATGCCACTGGGCAACATCACGCAGATGACTCAGCAGGAACGTGACCTGATCGGTGCCTGGATTGTGCAGGGAGCCCAGACCAATTAATCGCTAAAGCATCGCGGGCAAGCTCGCTCCCACAGGTTTTGCATGGCCTGTGTGGGAGCTGGCTTGCCTGCGATTGGCCGCAACGCGGTCCACCAGATTCGAATACAGCTGCCAGCAGCACTGCAGCTGTAAATCACAAGAATAAAAAGATCCGAGGTGTTGCATGTCCGAGCTATCCGAAGCGCGCATCCCCGACGCACCCGCCATTCAGCGTTTGCCCCTCTTGCAACTGATCCTGGTCGGTTTGCAACATGTTCTGCTGATGTACGGTGGTGCCATCGCGGTACCGCTGATCATCGGACAGGCCGCTGGCCTGAGTCGTGAAGAAATCGCCTTCCTGATCAACGCCGACCTGTTGGTGGCGGGTATCGCCACCATCGTCCAGTCCCTCGGCATCGGCCCCATGGGCATTCGCATGCCGGTGATGATGGGCGCCAGTTTCGCCGCCGTCGGCAGCATGGTCGCCATGGCCGGCATGCCCGGTATCGGCCTGCAAGGGATCTTCGGCGCGACCATCGCCGCCGGGTTCTTCGGCATGATCATCGCCCCGTTCATGTCCAAAGTCGTACGCTTCTTCCCGCCGCTGGTGACCGGCACAGTCATCACCTCGATCGGTTTGTCGCTGTTCCCCGTGGCTGTGAACTGGGCCGGCGGCGGTGCCAGCGCCACTCAATTCGGTTCACCGATTTACCTGACCATCGCCGCACTGGTACTGGGCACCATCTTGCTGGTGCATCGCTTCATGCGCGGTTTCTGGGTCAATATTTCCGTGCTGATCGGCATGTGCCTGGGCTATGTGCTCTGCGGCCTGCTCGGCATGGTCGACCTCAGTGGCATGGCTCAGGCTCCATGGCTGCAATTCGTCACTCCGCTGCACTTCGGCATGCCCAAATTCGAACTCGCGCCGATCCTGTCGATGTGTCTGGTGGTAGTGATCATCTTCGTCGAGTCCACCGGGATGTTCCTGGCGCTGGGCAAGATCACCGGCCAGGAAGTCTGTCCACGGATGCTGCGTCGAGGCTTGTTGTGCGATGCCGGCGCTTCGTTCTTCGCCGGCTTCTTCAACACCTTCACCCACTCCTCCTTCGCCCAGAATATCGGCCTGGTACAGATGACCGGCGTGCGTTGCCGTTCGGTGACCATCGTTGCCGGCGGGCTGCTGATCGTCCTGAGCCTGCTGCCCAAAGCCGCGTTTTTGGTGGCGTCGATTCCTCCGGCAGTACTGGGCGGCGCAGCGATTGCGATGTTCGGCATGGTCGCCGCCACCGGAATCAAGATTCTCCAGGAGGCCGACATCGGTGACCGTCGCAACCAGTTGCTGGTGGCGGTGAGCATCGGCATGGGTCTGATCCCGGTTGTACGCCCGGAGTTTTTCGCCCACCTGCCCGTGTGGATGAGCCCGATCACCCACAGCGGCATCGCCATGGCCACCCTCAGCGCGCTGACGCTGAACCTGCTGTTCAACATCCTTGGTGGCGCCGAACGCGCGGCCATCAACGACTGCCACGCTCACACGCATTAACCCGGAAACACACGCCCCCTGTAGGAGCGAGCCTGCTCGCGATGAACCCGAGAACACCGCGTTTATCCAGATAACACGCGTAATCGTTGACGACCATCGCGAGCAGGCTCGCTCCTACAGGGTAAGGGTTTCCTGCGCCTTAAAATAAAAACAAGAGGGAGCAACAGATGATTCGGACACAAACCAACCTGCTGTTGGGTGCTGGCCTGCTGGCCGCGAGTCAGGCCATGGCCGGCGATCTGCTGCTGTGGCAGACCAACAGCCTGAGCTATCTGTATGGCAAGAACTTCGCGATCAACCCGGCGATCCAGCAGACGATAACCTTCGAACACGCCGACCGCTGGAAGTACGGCGACAACTTCATGTTCATCGACAGCACCTACTACAACGGCGAGAAAGACCGAAACAAAGGCGTTCATGCCTATTACGGCGAGTTCAGCCCACGCCTCTCCTTCGGCAAGATCCTCGACCGCCGTTTCGAATTCGGCCCGATCAAGGACGTGCTGCTGGCCATGACCTACGAGAACGGCGAAGACGACACCGAGGCCTACCTGATCGGTCCCGGTTTCGACCTGGCGGTACCGGGTTTCAACTTTTTTACCCTGAACTTCTATTACCGCCAGACCGAAGGCTCGCGCCCTGGCGATGATGTCTGGCAAATCAGCCCGGCCTGGTCCTACACCCTGCCACTGGGCAACTCGAACCTGTTGATCGACGGCTACATCGACTGGGTCGTGGATAACGACCAGAACTCCCGCGGCACCTATCACGCCAACCTGCACTTCAACCCGCAGATCAAATACGACCTGGGCAAAGCCCTGGGCTGGCGCGAGAAACAGGTGTATGTCGGCACCGAATACAGCTACTGGAAAGACAAATACGGCGTCCAGGACAGCTCCCGTTTCAACACCAATGAAAACACCGCCAGCCTGCTGGTAAAGGTGCACTTCTGATGCTGCTCCGCAACCGTGCCCAAAACCTGCCGTCGGTGCGCCGTTGCGGAGCACTTGAGACCTGGCCGAGGAGTCAGTATTCTCCGCGGCCGCCCGAATCCGGTTTAAAAAAAAGCCCGGATGTAAAACCTGACCAGAAAGCCAACTTATCCCGGCTCTGGCAGGCACCAAGGCACTCCAAAACCCCTCTCAATCGACCGCTCTTGAGCCGTCGAACGGGAGTTTTTTTGCTTTTTGAAAGCCTTGGCTCAGCTCTTGCTAACAGCATTAAAGCTGACCGAATGGATTATTTTTTACCGCTACAGAAAAAGGCGCCACACCAGAGCGCCGACCTTAAAAAAATAACGTGGAACCACCTACTTTTTGGGAGCAACCGAATGAAACGTACGTGCACTAGCCTGATGCTGGCGGGATCGATGCTGGCCGGGGGCCAGGCCATGGCCGGCGATTTGCTGCAGTGGCAAAACAACAGCCTGACCTATCTGTATGGCAAGGACTTCCAGGTCAACCCGCGCATCCAGCAGACGGTGACCTTCGAACACGCCGATGCCTGGAAGTACGGCGACAACTTCTTCTTCATCGACAAAATCTTCTACAACGGCAAGGAAGACCATTTCGCGGGTGAAAACACTCACTACGGCGAATTCCAGCCACGCCTGTCGTTCGGCAAGATCTTTGACCAGAAGCTGGAGTTCGGCCCGATCAAGGACGTGCTGCTGGCCATGACGTATGAGTTCGGCGAAGACGACACCGAGTCGTACCTGGTCGGTCCTGGTTTCGACCTGGCCATTCCTGGTTTCGATTACTTCCAGTTGAACTTCTATAATCGTCACACCGAGGGTGGCCGTCCGGGTGACGATGTCTGGCAGATCACTCCGGTCTGGTCCTACACCATTCCGGTGGGTGGCTCGGACGTCCTGATCGACGGCTTCATGGACTGGGTGGTAGACAACGACGTCAACAGCAAAGGCGAGTACCACGCCAACCTGCACTTCAACCCGCAAGTCAAATACGACCTGGGCAAGGCGTTGAATCTGGGTGCCAAGCAGCTGTACGTCGGTGTCGAGTATGACTACTGGAAAAACAAATACGGTATCGAAGACAGCCAGGGCTTCAAGACCGATCAGAGCGTGACCAGCTTCCTGGTCAAGGTTCACTTCTGATCTGAAAACCTCCTGTAGGAGCGAGCCCGCTCGCTATCGTCGTGAACGATAACGCTGGGGTCCTGATACCCCGCGGTGTCCTTTCGTCCATCGCGAGCGGGCTCGCTCCTACATCTCAAGCCGAAACCAAAGACTCCCCAATTCCAAGAAACCGGCACAACTCCCCGCGCTTGGCCAACGCATCCCGCCGCCCCAGTTCAATCAACTCGCTGCAATACCCCGCCTCGAACAGCAGGTAGCTCAAAACCCCCGCCCCACTGGTCTTGGTCGCCCCCGGCCCGCGCAGAAACAGGCGCAATGCCGCCGGCAATTCCTGGCGATGACGCGCGGCAATCTCATCGATCGGCTGGCTCGGTGAAATAACCAACACGTCCACCGGCGCCACGCCCAAAGCGCGGGTGGGTGTACCGTCGGGCATCAGGTGACTGAACTGGTTCAGGCGCTGCAACAGCTCGATGTCGCTTTCCAGGCTGTCAATGAACGTACTGTTGAGCATGTGCCCGCCGATCTGCGCCAGGGACGGCTGCTGACCGGTGTAGCTACGCAACAAGGGTTGTCGCGGGTCAATCCCGCGGGGGTTGCCACTGACGCCCACCACCAGCACCCGACTGGCACCCAGATGCAACGCCGGACTGATCGGCGCCGACTGACGCACCGCGCCATCCCCGAAATACTCTTCGCCGATTTTCACCGGGGCGAACAGCAGCGGAATGGCCGAACTGGCGAGCAGGTGTTCAACGGATAAACGGGTGGGAACACCGATACGCCGATGGCGCAACCAGGCATCGATCTTGCCGCCGCCCTCATAGAAGGTGACGGCCTGGCCGGACTCATAGCCGAACGCGGTAACCGCCACCGCATGCAATTGCTTATGTGCGATCGCTTCGGCGATGCCACCCATATGCAGCTTGTCGTTGAGCAAATCCCGCAACGGAGAACTGTTGAGCAGCGCCACCGGAACCTGGGCACCGATGCCGAGCAAACTGTGGCTGACAAAGCGGCTGGCCTGGCGGATCACCCCGGGCCAGTCGCTGCGCAACACCAGATGACTGCGAAAGCCCTGCCAGAATGCCGTCAGGCGCTCGATGGCGTTACGAAAGTCCATCGCCCCGCTGGCGAGGCTGACGGCGTTGATCGCGCCCGCCGAGGTGCCGACGATCACCGGGAACGGATTGCGGGCCCCCGGCGGCAGCAATTCGGCAATCGCCGCCAGCACCCCGACCTGATAGGCCGCCCGAGCCCCGCCACCGGAAAGAATCAACCCTGTAACCGGTTCGCCTGGACTCATGCACAACTCTCCATGGTGCTTGATGGGATTTCGTTGTTTCAACCTGTTCCCTTGCTCGCGATGGTTGTGAAAACGCCGCGGGGGTCAGGTGTCCCGCGTTATCGTTGGCCACCATCGCGAGCGTGCTCGCTCCTACACGCGCTTGGCGTACAGCTTGGGCTCGCCCGGTGGACGGCTCTTGAAGCGGCGATGGGCCCACAGGTATTGCTCGGGATGCTCGCGCAGAACGCTTTCAATCCATTGGTTGATGCGCAGGCAGTCGGCCTCCTCGGTTTCGCCGGGGAAGCCTTCGAGCGGCGCATGGATCACCAGGCGATATCCGCTGCCGTCCGCCAGACGTTCCTGGGTGAACGGCACCACCAGCGCCTTGCCCAGCCGCGCAAACTTGCTCGTGGCGGTGACGGTCGCGGCCTGAATGCCGAACAGCGGCACGAAAATGCTTTGCTTGGCGCCGTAGTCCTGATCCGGTGCGTACCAGATCGCCCGGCCCGCGCGCAGCAGTTTGAGCATGCCGCGCACGTCTTCGCGTTCCACCGCCAACGAATCGAGGTTGTGCCGCTCGCGGCCCTGGCGCTGGATGTAGTCGAACAGCGGATTCTTGTGCTCGCGGTACATGCCGTCGATGGTGTGCTGTTGACCGAGCAACGCTGCGCCGATTTCCAGCGTCGTGAAGTGCAGGGCCATCAGGATCACGCCCTTGCCCTCACGCTGAGCCTGCTGCAAATGCTCCAGCCCTTCGATATGAGCAAGATTTGCCAGGCGCTTGCGCGACCACCACCAGCTCATCGCCATCTCAAAGAACGCGATGCCGGTGGAGGCGAAGTTTTCCTTGAGCAGGCGTTTGCGTTCGGCGGCGGTTTTTTCAGGAAAACACAGTTCCAGATTGCGCTTGGCAATGCGCCGTCTGTCGCCGGCTACCCGATACATCAATGCGCCCAGTACGCGACCGATCCACAGCAGTGCCGGGTACGGCAGCTGGACGATCAGCCACAACAGCCCCAGGCCACACCACAGCGGCCAGAAACGTGGAGATAGAAATGCTTTTCGAAAACGCGGGCGGTCCATTAATGCTTCCGGAATGACAATGGCCGCGCATTCTACATCGTTCGACCCGGCTTGCGGCCCGCGGGCGTTCTCGTTATAAGTCTCGGCACTTTTAGTGACAAGTCGTTGTATGCCGACCATGAGCCAAACCGAACCGCTAGACCAAGATCCCGTGTTCCAGTTGAAGGGCAGCATGCTGGCCATTACGGTGCTGGAACTGGCCCGTAACGACCTCGAAAGCCTTGATCGGCAACTGGCCGCCAAGGTCGCCCAGGCGCCCAACTTCTTTAGCAACGCGCCACTGGTACTGGCCCTGGACAAACTCCCGGCCAACGGAGGCGCGGTCGATCTGCCAGGGCTGATGCGCGTTTGCCGCCAGCATGGCCTGCGTACCCTGGCGATCCGCGCCAGTCGCATCGAAGACATTGCCGCCGCCATCGCGGTCGACCTGCCGGTGCTGCCACCGTCCGGTGCCCGGGAGCGTCCACTGGACCTGACCGAAGGCGAACCGAAGAAAAAACCGGAAAAACCGCCCGAGCCGACCATCAAGCCGACGAAAATCATCACCTCGCCGGTACGCGGTGGCCAGCAGATTTATGCCCAGGGCAGCGATCTGGTGGTGATCTCCTCGGTAAGCCCGGGGGCGGAACTTCTCGCCGATGGCAACATCCATGTATACGGCCCGATGCGTGGTCGCGTGTTGGCCGGCGTCAAGGGCGACACCAAGGCGCGGATTTTCTGTCAGCAAATGAGTGCTGAACTGATTTCCATCGCCGGGCATTACAAGGTTTCCGAAGATCTGCGCCGCGACCCGCTATGGGGTTCGGGTGTGCAGGTCAGCCTGTCCGGCGACGTGTTGAACATCATTCGGCTTTAACGGATACTGCCGCATTTTCCAAGCATCTCTAAAACGTAGCGAAAACGGCTCAAACGAAGTAGGAAAAAGGCCGAAAGCAGTGTTTACCGGGGGTAAACGCCGCTCAAAACCGGATTCCAGCCAAGGCTGTCCGACTGCAGTAGTTTTTCAGGAGATGTTTTTCAGGGACTGAAAAGTCCTTTTTCCTTAGGGGTGAAACACCTTGGCCAAGATTCTCGTGGTTACATCCGGCAAGGGTGGTGTGGGTAAGACCACCACCAGCGCCGCTATCGGTACCGGCCTCGCTCTGCGCGGCCACAAAACAGTGATCGTCGACTTCGACGTGGGCTTGCGCAACCTCGACTTGATCATGGGTTGCGAGCGCCGCGTGGTGTATGACTTCGTCAACGTGGTCAACGGCGAAGCCAACCTGCAACAGGCTCTGATCAAAGACAAGCGCCTGGAAAACCTCTACGTGCTGGCCGCCAGCCAGACCCGCGACAAAGACGCGCTGACCGTCGAAGGCGTGGAAAAAGTCCTGATGCAGCTCAAGGAAGACTTTGAGTTCGTGGTCTGCGACTCCCCGGCAGGCATCGAGAAAGGCGCCCACCTGGCCATGTACTTCGCCGATGAAGCGATCGTCGTGACCAACCCGGAAGTCTCCTCGGTACGTGACTCCGACCGCATGCTCGGCCTGCTGGCCAGCAAGTCCCGTCGTGCCGAACGCGGCGAAGACCCGATCAAGGAACACCTGCTGATTACCCGTTATCACCCGGAACGTGTGAGCAAAGGCGAAATGCTCGGCGTAGAAGACGTCAAGGACATCCTTTCGGTGACCCTGCTCGGCGTGATCCCTGAATCCCAGGCGGTGCTCAAGGCATCCAACCAGGGTGTTCCGGTGATTCTCGACGACCAGAGCGATGCCGGCCAGGCCTACAGCGATACCGTTGACCGCCTGCTGGGCAAGGTCGTGGATCATCGATTCCTTGATGTACAGAAGAAGGGATTCTTCGAGCGCCTGTTTGGAGGCAACTAAGCAATGAACCTTTTTGACTTCTTTCGTGCCAACAAAAAGCAAAGCACCGCGTCGGTAGCGAAAGAGCGTCTACAGATCATCGTGGCGCACGAACGCGGCCAACGCAGTACCCCGGACTACCTGCCAGCCTTGCAGAAGGAACTGGTGGAGGTGATCCGCAAGTACGTCAATATCGGGTCCGATGACGTGCATGTCGCACTGGAAAGCCAGGGCAGCTGCTCGATTCTGGAACTCAATATCACCCTGCCAGATCGCTGAGTCGATCCGGCTGGAGCCACGGCGGCTCAGGCCCCTTGCGCGACTGCAAGGGACCTGAGCCGCCGTTGGCGTTTGTTACGAGGCTGTTTTAATGCCGCTGTCCAACATCCACATCATCCATCAGGATGCCGCCGTACTGGTGGTGAACAAACCGACCCTGTTGCTCTCTGTCCCTGGCCGGGCCGACGACAACAAGGACTGCCTGATTACCCGCCTGCAGGAAAACGGCTACCCGGAAGCGCGAATTGTCCATCGCCTGGACTGGGAGACTTCCGGCATCATCCTGCTGGCCCGCGACCCGGACACCCATCGCGAACTGTCCCGGCAATTTCACGACCGCGAAACCGAAAAGGCCTACACCGCCCTGTGCTGGGGTCAGCCGGAACTGGACAGCGGCAGCATCGACCTGCCCTTGCGCTACGACCCGCCGACCAAGCCACGCCACGTGGTCGACCATGAGTTCGGCAAACACGCACTGACCTTCTGGCGAGTGCTGGAGCGTTGCGGCGATTGGTGCCGCGTTGAGCTGACACCGATCACCGGCCGCTCCCACCAGTTGCGCGTGCACATGCTCTCGATTGGTCATCCGCTGCTGGGTGACGGGCTCTATGCCCATGAGCAGGCGCTGGCGGCTTGGCCGCGCCTGTGTCTGCACGCGAGCATGCTCAGCTTCACCCATCCGCAAAGTGGCGAACGCCTGCGCTTCGAGTGCCCGGCACCGTTCTGAACGCAACGCACTCCCCCCTGTAGGAGCGAGCTTGCTCGCGATGGTCGTCAACGATAACGCGGGAAGCCTGGCGCCCCGCGGCGTTCTTGGGATCATCGCGAGCAAGCTCGCTCCTACAGGGGGGGGCGCCACTCCACCCGCACGCCACCGCCAATTCCCTGACCAATACGTTAAACTGGCGCCACTGCTGTCTGGAGCTACTTTATGCGCGAAGAGTTGAACCAAGGCCTGATCGATTTCCTCAAGGCCTCCCCTACCCCGTTCCATGCCACCGCCAGCCTTGTTCAGCGTCTGGAAGCGGCGGGCTACCAACGCCTCGACGAGCGCGAGCCGTGGAATACCGAAGCCAACGGTCGCTACTACGTCACCCGCAACGACTCTTCGATTGTCGCGATCAAGATGGGCCGCCATTCACCGCTGCACGGCGGCATTCGCCTGGTCGGCGCCCACACCGACAGCCCGTGCCTGCGCGTCAAGCCGCAACCGGAACTGCAACGCCAGGGCTTCTGGCAACTGGGCGTTGAAGTCTATGGCGGCGCACTGCTGGCGCCGTGGTTCGACCGCGACCTCTCCCTGGCGGGCCGCGTAACCTTCCGTCGTGATGGCAAGGTCGAGAGCCAGTTGATCGACTTCAAGGCACCGGTCGCGATCATTCCGAACCTGGCGATTCACCTCAACCGCGAAGCCAACATGGGCTGGGCAATCAACGCCCAGACCGAACTGCCGCCGATCCTCGCGCAATTTGCCGGTGACGAGCGCGTGGACTTCCGCGCGGTGCTCACCGATCAACTCGCCCGTGAACACGGCCTGAACGCGGACGTGGTGCTCGATTACGAGCTGAGCTTCTACGACACCCAAAGCGCTGCGGTCATTGGCCTGCATGGCGACTTCATCGCCGGCGCGCGCCTGGACAACCTGCTGTCGTGCTACGCCGGCCTGCAAGCGCTGTTGACGGCCGACACCGACGAAACCTGCGTGCTGGTCTGCAACGACCACGAAGAAGTCGGTTCCTGCTCGGCCTGCGGTGCCGACGGCCCGATGCTTGAGCAAACCTTGCGTCGCTTGCTGCCTGAAGGTGATGAATTCGTACGCACCATTCAGAAATCCCTGCTGGTTTCGGCTGACAACGCCCACGGCGTGCATCCGAACTACGCCGACAAGCACGATGCCAACCACGGCCCGAAACTCAACGCCGGCCCGGTGATCAAGGTCAACAGCAATCAGCGCTACGCCACCAACAGCGAAACCGCCGGGTTCTTCCGTCACCTGTGCATGGCTGAAGAAGTGCCGGTGCAAAGCTTCGTAGTGCGCAGCGACATGGGCTGTGGTTCGACCATCGGCCCGATCACCGCCAGCCACCTGGGCGTGCGCACCGTGGATATCGGCTTGCCGACGTTCGCCATGCACTCGATCCGCGAACTGTGCGGCAGCCATGACCTGGCGCATCTGGTCAAGGTACTGAGCGCGTTCTACGCCTGCCGCGAATTGCCGTAAGCCCCGCAATACCCTGTAGGAGCGAGCCTGCTCGCGATGGACGTGAACGATTACGCGTGTTTTCTGGATAAACACGGCGCCCTGAAGTTCATCGCGAGCAAGCTCGCTCCTACAGACAACACGGTGCAAAAAAGCCGCCTAGACTTCCAGTATCCCTTCGACAAGGCCGTCTCCATGATTTCGATGTCTACCTTTCACGCCATGCTGATTCCGATTCTTGCCGGGATGCTCCTGCTGGCCGTCGGCTTCAACTTTCGCGATAAGAATGCCGGTGTGTTTGCCATGTGGATCGGCATGCTGACCATTCTCGCGACCGTTGTTCTCAAGATCCTCGCCAAACTCAACGAATAATTCCTCGCCCTTGGCTCGCATTGATTTTGACGGGCTCGTACACTCGGTCGATCCGCTCCCTGCGAGGTTGACCGTCTAGTGTTCGCTCGTCTTTTTTCCCTCCCGTGTATTGTCCTTGTCTGCCTGATGACGCTGCTGTCAGTGGCGCCTGCCCAGGCGGCCGGCCTGCCGGGCCTGCTCAACAACCAGGCCAAGGCGCAGCCCGAAGCACAGGAACCGCTGGGGCAATCTCTGGACGAAGTGATCAAGTCACTGGAGAACGACCAGCAACGCACCAAGCTGCTGGCCGACCTGAAAAGGCTCCGCGACACCACCAAACAGGCCCAGCCGATTACCGAAGAAGGCGTACTGGGTCTGATTGGCGGAACCCTGGCCAATTTCGAGAAGAAATTTTCCGGCGTCGACAGTCCGCTCACGCTCTGGTCCAGTGAATTCGATCAGGCCAGGGAAGAACTGGTGGCGTTGGCGCTGCCGGCCAATGAATGGCTGCCCATGCTGTTCGCCTTTGCCATGATCCTGATGGTCTGGAGCCTGCTGGCCGCCGCCCTGATCTGGATCAGCCACCGCGTGCGGATGCGTTTCGGCCTGACCGAAGAACTGCCGCAGCATCCCAGGGCCCTGGACATGTTGCGTTTTGCGCTGCGCAAACTCGGGCCATGGCTGATCGCCCTGGTGATCACGGTCTACATGAGCTACGCCCTGCCCTCGTCCCTGGGCAAAAGCCTGGCGATGGTGCTGGCCTATGCACTGGTGGTCGGCACCTGCTTCTCGGCCATCTGCGTGATTGCCTTTTCCCTGCTCGACGGCCCACACCGCCACCGCGCCTTGTACATCCTGCGGCACCAGGCGTTTCGACCGCTATGGCTGATCGGCAGCTTCGCCGCGTTTGGCGAAGCGCTGAGCGATCCGCAACTGGTCAACAGCCTCGGCAGCCATCTGGCCCATACCGCCGCGACTGCCGCCAATGTCCTGGCCGCGCTCTCCACGGGGCGCTTCATCCTGCGTTTCCGCCGGCCGATCGCCCACCTGATCCGCAACCAGCCGCTGTCCCGGCGCCTGACCCGCCGCGCCCTCAACGACACCCTGTCGATTCTCGGCACCTTCTGGTACGTGCCGGCGTTGGTGCTGGTGGCCATTTCCCTGTTCGCGACGTTCATTTCCGCCGGCGACACCAGCACCGCCCTGCGCCAGTCGCTGATCTGCACCGTTTTGCTGGTGTTGTGCATGGTCATTAACGGCCTGGTACGCCGCCACGCCCTCAAACCGCAGCGCGGCATCCGGCGCTACGCGGTGTATTCGGAACGGCTGAAAAATTTCTTCTACACCATCGTTCACCTGTTGGTGTGGCTGGCCTTTATCGAACTCGGCCTGCGGGTCTGGGGCATGTCGTTGATCCGCTTTACCGAAGGCGACGGCCACGAAGTCAGCGTCAAACTGTTCAGCCTCGCCGGCACGCTGCTGTTTGCCTGGCTGATCTGGATTCTCAGCGATACCGCCGTGCACCACGCACTCACCCGCTCGCGCAAAGGCCTGGCCAACGCCCGCGCACAGACGATGATGCCGCTGATCCGCAATGTGCTGTTCATAGCGATTTTCATCATCGCGCTGATCGTTGCCCTGGCGAACATGGGCATGAACGTCACACCCCTGCTGGCCGGTGCCGGTGTGATCGGTCTGGCCATCGGTTTTGGTGCGCAGTCGCTGGTAGCCGACCTGATTACCGGGTTGTTCATCATCATCGAAGACTCCCTGGCCATTGACGACTACGTGGATGTCGGCGGCCACCTCGGCACGGTCGAAGGCCTGACCATCCGTACCGTGCGTCTGCGGGACATCGACGGCATCGTCCACACCATTCCGTTCAGCGAAATCAAAAGCATCAAGAACTACTCCCGGGAATTCGGCTACGCGATCTTCCGGGTAGCGGTGCCGGCCAACATGGACATCGACAACGCAATCAAACTGATGCGCGAAGTCGGCCAGAAAATGCGCACTGACCCGCTGCAGCGGCGCAATATCTGGTCGCCGCTGGAGTTCCAGGGGGTGGAAAGTTTCGAGTCGGGCAACGCGATCCTTCGCGCCCGGTTCAAGACGGCGCCGATCAAGCAGTGGGAGGTTTCGCGGGCGTTCAACCTGTCGCTCAAGCGGCACATGGATGAAGCCGGACTGGATCTGGCGACACCGCGGATGAGTGTGCACATAATGACGCCGGGCGTAGCGCAAGAATAATCATGAAAAGGCAGCTTCAAATTATCCAAAGCTGCCTTGAACTGAAAAAATTCACGACTTGATCAAACTATAGAACCTGACTCAAGCAGCTGGTACTCCGACACTTCCTATAGTCAGTTCAATCGATGCAGGTTTTGCCGAGTACGGTTTTTTTTCAGGGTACTCAATCCAACTGTCGTCACCTGTTGGAACTAAATATTTGGTTGTACCTCTGATTGAATCCACCTTTATTTTTTGCGCTGCTATCAAGAAGTTATAGAGCGTATCCGCATCTTCAAAACCATCATCACCTCCAAACTGCAGAACCGGGGCGCCACAGGCCGTAACCAGATTAACCATTTTACTCCCCTGACTGGCGCCGCCCCACACCGAACCAGAAGCACTATCAAATAGTTGAAACATGGCCGGATCAGCGTTAAGCGTTAGAAACCCCTTTTCATTACAACCAATCCAACCATTCTGTTCGCCAGCCACCTGAATTTTGCAAAAAGGCCCCGTATAAATAAAATAAAACTGCGCTGGCTCCCCATTATTCCATCGAGTCCCAACTGTTCCATTTTCCAGCACCATGATCGGACGACCTGAAACCCTCAAAGTAGCACCAAATATTGAAAGCATAATAATTCCTTATAAAATTTAACTCCATAAGCTGCCTTAAAAGCAGCCATATCAACCTACACAAATAACCACTAAACAAGCCAACCAAATCACGCGCCATTAATTTCAAAGTTTAACAACACCAAACACTCCCCAAACAAATAACAATCAACCAACATCGTCCATCTCACACCAATACACCGATGTTCACCCTAAAAAATATCAAACTACATCAACTCCAACATGAATCGCATCATGCCGCCAGAACTCCAGGTCGCAGTCGATCAAGCGTTCATGCTGGTCATAGTTAACCCGGGCAATCTGCAAGCCCGGGCTACCCACCGACACCTTCAACGCCGCCGCCGCATCCACCGACAACGCCGTAGGTACAATCTCGAAGCGCACCCGCCCGTAGTGCAAATCGTAATGCCGCGCATACAACTCGGTAATCGACTGATTCAGATCGAACTCAAGAATCCCCGGGAAATACTGTGGGTTCAGATAGTGCTCCACATACAACACCAGTCGCCCGTCAATCCGCCGTGAACGGCAGATCTGAATCACGCTCGACAGCGCCGGCAATTGCAGCCAGGCACACACCGCCGCCGACGCCGGCTGCAATCGCGCCGAAATCACCTCGGTCGACGGCACCCGCCCCTGGGCGCTGACCATCGCGTGAAAGTGGCTACGCTGCATGAGGTTGTAGGCCAGGCGTGGCGGCGAGACGAACCAGCCGCGACGCTCCTCGCGATAAATCTGCCCCTGGGACTCCAACTGCAACAACGCTTCACGCAAAGTGATCCGTGTGGTGCCAAACAATTCACTGAGCTTGCGTTCGGCCGGCAATTTGCTGCCGGGGGTCAACAGTCCATGGTCGATCTGCTCCTGAAGCACCTGGCCGATGGCTGTTACCGCTTTTGTTGCCTCTTCACGCATCAACGTTTCCTTTCTGGACTAGACCAGCACCATTTCAGGGCAGAACCGCAGTGTAAACCGGCTCATTCAATAGTCTGCAAGCGTAGGCAGCGCAGATGAACCAGATGTGACAAAGCCGCCCAACGGTCGCAATTCCCTGCCTTCAACAACTTGCAATTCATCGGCCAAGTCCCTTGCCCTCCGGGGTCTTGACCATGGTCTACGCTTAGCAGGCCAGTCGCGATACCGCTGAACAAAAAGTCATTCCGGGCGACGAACGACATCAAAGTGTCATCCAGCCCCCTTAAATTGGCTCAGGTATTGCTGACCTAGACCAACACGAACCGCAATCGCAGCGTTGAACACGACCCAAGGAGCTTCGGAATGAAAAAGCTTTTCCTGGCATCACTGTTAGGCTCGACCATCGCAATGTGCACCGCGGCCATCGCGGCCGATGATCTGAAAACCCTGGAAGCCGCTGCGAAAGCGGAAGGCGCCGTCAACAGCGTTGGCATGCCCAATGACTGGGCCAACTGGGCCGGCACCTGGAAAGACCTGAGCGACAAGTACGGCCTCAAGCACATCGACACCGACATGAGCTCGGCCCAGGAGATCGCCAAGTTCGCCGCGGAAAAAGACAACGCCAGCGCCGACATCGGCGACGTCGGTGCAGCGTTCGGCCCAATCGCGGTCAAGCAAGGCGTGGTCCAGCCCTACAAGCCTTCGACCTGGGATCAGATTCCGGCCTGGGCCAAGGACAAAGACGGCAACTGGGCACTGGCCTACACCGGCACCATCGCTTTCATCGTCAACAAGAAGTTGCTGCATGGCTCCGAGGCGCCAACCAAGTGGGCTGACCTCAAGGGCGGCAAATACAAGGTCTCCATCGGCGACGTGAGCACCGCGGCCCAGGCAGCCAACGGCGTATTGGCCGCGGCACTGGCCAACGGTGGCGACGAGAAAAACCTCAAGCCTGCCCTGGATCTGTTCGCCGACATCGCCAAGCAAGGTCGCCTGTCGATGTCCAACCCGACGATTGCCACCATGGAAAAAGGCGAAATCGAAGTCGGCGTGGTCTGGGACTTCAACGGCCTGAGCTACAAGGCCAAGATGGCCAACCCGGATGACTACGTGGTGCTGATCCCGTCCGACGGCTCGGTGATCTCCGGCTACACCACAATCATCAACAAGTACGCGAAAAACCCGAATGCAGCCAAGCTGACCCGCGAATACATCTTCAGTGACGCCGGCCAGATCAACCTGGCCAAGGGCAACGCCCGTCCGATCCGTGCTGAACACCTGACCCTGCCAGCCGAGGTGCAGGCCAAGCTGCTGCCTAACGAGCAGTACAAGAAGGTCACGCCGATCAAGGACGCGGACGCCTGGGAGAAGACTTCCAAGGCCCTTCCTCAGAAGTGGCAGGAAGAAGTCATCATCAATATGCAGTAAGCGGGTAGCCCACCAACGGGAGGCCTGATGGAGATCCCTGTGGGAGCGAGCTTGCTCGCGATAGCGACCTGACATTCAGCATTGATGTTGAATGGAAGTCCCTCATCGCGAGCAAGCTCGCTCCCACAAGGGATTGGTTGCGTACTTGAATCATCTGTTTTGCGGAGTTTTTGCCCCTATGAAGCACAACGTCATCCTTGTCGTGCTCGACGGCCTCAACTACGAGGTCGCCCGCCACGCCATGGGGCACCTGCAGGCCTACGTCGGCGCAGGACGCGCGGCACTCTACAAACTGCAGTGCGAGTTGCCGGCCCTGTCCCGCCCCCTGTACGAATGCATCCTGACCGGCGTTACGCCGATCGACAGCGGCATCGTCCACAACAATGTCTCGCGCCTGTCCAACCAGCGCAGCATCTATCACTACGCCACTGACGCAGGCCTTGTCACCGCGGCGGCGGCCTATCACTGGGTCAGCGAGCTGTACAACCGCTCGCCCTTCGTGGCGGCCCGGGACCGTCACACCGATGACCCGCAACTACCGATCCAGCATGGGCATTTTTACTGGAACGATCACTACCCGGATTCGCACCTGTTCGCCGACGCCGAAAACCTGCGCCTGCGCCATGCACCGAATTTTCTGCTGATCCACCCGATGAACATCGACGACGCCGGGCACAAGCACGGCCTCGACACCCCGCAGTACCGCAACAGTGCCCGCTCGGCCGACATCATCCTGGCCGACTACCTGCAAGGCTGGCTCGATGCCGGTTACCAAGTGCTGGTCACCGCCGACCACGGCATGAACAACGACCGCTCCCACAACGGGCTGCTTGCCGAAGAACGCGAAGTACCGCTGTTCGTCCTCGGCGACGCTTTCAGTTTCGATTCGGGCGCTGCGCCCGAACAGACTGACATTTGCGGCACCGTCTGCGAACTGCTGGGCGTGCCTCACGACAAGCCGGTGTGCCGGGAGCTTCTGAAGTGAATTCCATGACTCGCGGCAAATGGCTCGCGGCCTTGTGCCTGGTTCCATTTGCGCTGTTCTTCATCGTGTTCGAAATCGCACCGCTGACCTGGGTGATGATCAACAGCCTGCAATCGGAAGAGTTCGGCTGGGGCCTGGCCAACTTCAGCAAGATCTTCAGCTCGAAGTTTTACCTGCAGGCCATCCAGTACAGTCTCGAGATCAGCTTCTGGTCCAGCGTGTTCGGGATCGTCATCGCGGTACTCGGCGCCTATTCCCTGCGCCGGGTGGACTCAAAACTGCGCAATTTCGTCAACGCCTTCGCCAACATGACCAGTAACTTCGCCGGCGTGCCCCTGGCCTTCGCGTTCATCATTCTGCTCGGCTTCAACGGCAGCTTCACCATCATGCTCAAGCAGGCCGGAATAATTCAGGACTTCAACCTGTACTCGAAAACCGGGCTGATCATTCTCTACACCTACTTCCAGATTCCCCTCGGCGTGCTGCTGCTGTATCCGGCCTTCGATGCACTGCGCGAAGACTGGCGTGAGTCCGCTGCGCTGCTCGGCGCCGACGGTTGGCAGTACTGGCGGCACATCGGCTTGCCTGTTTTGACGCCGGCACTGCTGGGCACCTTCGTGATCCTGCTGGCAAACGCCCTCGGTGCCTACGCCACGGTGTACGCCCTGACCACCGGCAACTTCAACGTGCTGCCGATCCGCATCGCGGCGATGGTGTCCGGTGACATTTCCCTGGACCCGAACCTGGCCAGCGCCCTGGCCGTGGTGCTTGTGGCCTTGATGACCCTGGTGACCATCGTGCATCAGTTGCTGTTGAAGAGGAGCTACCATGTCTCGCGCTGAACTGGGGCCCGCCGGTGTCTACCACCGCGTCGTGGTGTATCTGCTGTTTGCCATCCTGCTGTTGCCGCTGCTCGGCACGCTGATCTATTCGATCTCCAGCAGTTGGTCGGCGACCATTCTGCCCAGTGGCTTCACCCTCAAGTGGTACATCCAGCTGTGGAGCGATCCGCGCTTCCTGAATGCGTTCGGGCAGTCGCTGCTGGTCTGCGTCGGTTCGCTGATTCTTTCGGTAGTGCTGATTCTGCCGTTGCTGTTCGTGGTGCATTACCACTTCCCGAAACTCGACGCACTGATGAACATCCTGATCCTGCTGCCCTTCGCCGTGCCGCCGGTGGTGTCGTCGGTGGGGCTGTTGCAGCTTTATGGTTCCGGACCATTCGCCATGGTCGGCACGCCGTGGATCCTGATCGGTTGCTACTTCACCGTGGCGCTGCCGTTCATGTACCGGGCGATCACCAACAACCTGCAGGCGATCAACCTGCGCGACCTGATGGATGCCGCCCAGTTGCTCGGCGCCAGCACCTTTCAAGCCGCCTTCCTGGTGGTGCTGCCGAACTTGCGCAAGGGCCTGATGGTGGCGTTGCTGCTGTCGTTCTCGTTCCTGTTCGGTGAGTTCGTGTTCGCCAACATCCTTGTCGGTACCCGCTACGAAACCCTGCAGGTCTACCTCAACAACATGCGCAACAGCAGCGGTCATTTCACCAGTGCGCTGGTGATTTCCTACTTCTTCTTTGTGCTGGTTCTGACCTGGATTGCCAATATCTTGAACAGGGACAAAAGCGAATGAGCTATGTCAGCGTCCAACATCTTCAGAAAAGCTTCGCCGGCACCACGGTGTTCAGCGATATCAATTGCGAAATCCAGAAAGGTGAATTCGTCACCCTGCTCGGTCCGTCCGGTTGCGGCAAATCCACCCTGCTGCGCTGCATCGCCGGCCTGACTTCGGTGGATGGCGGCAAAATCCTGCTCGATGGTGCCGATATCGTGCCGGTGAGCCCGCAGAAACGCGGGATCGGCATGGTGTTCCAAAGCTATGCGCTGTTCCCCAACATGACCGTGGAGCAAAACGTCGCCTTCGGCCTGCGCATGCAAAAGGTCAATGCCGATGACAGCCGCAAACGCGTCGCAGAAGTGCTCAAACTGGTGGAACTCAATGACTTTGCCGCGCGTTACCCGCACCAACTGTCGGGCGGTCAGTGCCAGCGCGTGGCCCTCGCCCGCTCCCTGGTGACCCGGCCACGCCTGTTGTTGCTGGATGAACCGTTGTCGGCCCTGGACGCGCGGATTCGCAAGCACCTGCGTGAACAGATCCGTCAGATCCAGCGTGAACTGGGCTTGACCACGATTTTCGTCACACACGATCAGGAAGAAGCCCTGACCATGTCTGACCGGATTTTCCTGATGAATCAGGGAAAGATCGTACAAAGTGGCGACGCCGAAACCCTCTACACTGCGCCAGTCGATGTGTTCGCCGCCGGGTTCATCGGCAACTACAACCTGCTGGACGCCGACAGCGCCTCGAAGCTGTTGCAGCGACCGATCAACAAGCGCATTGCCATTCGCCCGGAAGCCATCGAACTGAGCCTCGACGGTGAACTGGACGCGCAAGTGCGCAGCCACAGCCTGCTGGGCAACGTGATTCGCTACCGGGTCGAAGCCCGGGGTGTGGAATTGGTGGTGGATGTGCTGAACCGCTCGGCGGCCGACCTGCATCCCGATGGTCAGCGCCTGGCGCTTTCCATCGATCCGACGGCCCTGTGTGAGGTAGCCTGATGCCTTTGCTGACGCTGAAGAGAGAACTGCACTGATGGCCCTGGCAATTTTTGATCTGGACGAAACCCTGATCCACGGCGACTGCGCCTCACTGTGGAGCGAGCAAATGGTCCGCCTCGGCTGGGTCGATGGCGAGTCGTTCCTGCGTCGCGACAAGGAATTGATGGATGCCTACGGCAGGGGCCATCTGGCCATGGAGGACTACATGGCCTTCAGCCTGGAACCATTGATTGGTCGTACACCTGAAGAAGTCGCGCACCTGGTTGGTCCGTGGGTAGAGGACTTCATCGAGCCGATCATTTTCAGCGATGCCACCAAAGCCATCGCGGCGCATCGCAAGGCCGGCGACCGGATCCTGGTGATCTCGGCCTCGGGCACGCACCTGGTCGGTCCCATCGCCGAGCGCCTGGGCATCGACGAGATTCTGGGCATCGAACTGGAAGTGGCCCATGGCGTCTACACCGGCCACACCGTTGGCACCCTGACCTACCGCGAAGGCAAGATCACCCGCTTGCTGGAGTGGCTGGATGCAGAGGAGGAAAACCTCGAAGGCGCGAGTTTCTATTCCGACTCACGCAATGACCTGCCGCTGTTGCTGAAGGTGGATTTCCCCCACGTGGTCAACCCGGATCCGGTGTTGCGCGAGCAGGCTGAAAAGGCTGGCTGGCCGATCCATATCTGGAAGTAACCCGGATCCCCTGTGGGAGCGAGCTTGCTCGCGATAGCAGTGTGTCAGTCAACGTTAATGCCGACAGACAGACCGCCATCGCGAGCAAGCTCGCTCCCACAGTTTTTTGTGTTGTCAGGTGAGGCTTTCGTCAATCACCAGCACCACTTTCCCCGCCACGGTATTACTCGCCAACTCGGCAAACGCCGCCTCGGCATCCTTGATCGGGAATGTCCTGGCCAGTTGCGGGCTCAAGCGCCCTTCAGCAAACAACGGCCACACATGCTGGCCCAAATCACTGAACAGATCGGCCTTGAACTGATCGTCGCGACTGCGCAAAGTCGAACCCAGCAACTGCACACGCTTGGCCAGCACCTGAGCCAGATCCAGCTTGGCCTCGCGGCCGCCCATCAGACCGATCAACACCCAGCGGCCATCCTGCGCCAGCAGCTTGAGGTTCAGGGCCGCGTAATTGCCGCCCACCGGATCGAGAATCACATCGAACGGCCCCAGATCCCGCAGGCTCTCCAGATCGCCATTACGCACCACGCCGCCCTGGGCGCCCAGCGCTTCGCAGTACGCCAATCGCTCTGCGGAGCCGACGCTGACCCAGCACGGGTTACCGAAAGCTTTGCACAGCTGAATGGCAGCTGAACCGATTCCACTTGCCCCGGCATGCAGAAGAACTTTCTGACCCGGTTTGAGCGCGGCCAGTTGAAACAAATTCAACCAGACTGTTGCATAAACTTCGGGCAATGCAGCCGCTTCGAACAGTGACATTCCATCGGGAACCGGCAGCACATGCCGCCCGTCGACAACCACCTCTTCGGCCATCCCGCCCCCGGCCAGCAAGGCGCAAACCCGATCGCCAACCTGCCAGGAGGACCCGGCACCCACCTCGCTGATGACCCCCGAGCACTCTAGACCGAGCACTTGACTGGCCCCTGGCGGGGGCGGGTAAAGGCCGGCCTTCTGCAACAAATCGGCACGATTGAGGCCCGCTGCCGCCACTCGAATACGAACTTGTCCTACATCGCATGCAGGACTCGGCTCATCAACCCATACCACTTGACCGTCAACGCCTTGCAATGCTTTCACAGTGCCTCCATAGTGAGTCTGGACTGAGCCCGAAGCTATAGCGTCGGGTTTTTTGCATTATGCGACCGGCTCCCAAAGAACCGGCGACTTCAAAGACGGCCTAATATGCGTTATCAATTGTCCCCGCGTCGAATCAGCATGAAGCATCTGTTCCCCAGCACTGCCCTCGCTTTACTCATCGGTATCGGCTTGCTGCCGATGTCGAGCAATACATTCGCAGCCAATAGCTGGGACAAGCTTCAACCCGATCGTGACGAAGTGATCGCCAGTCTGAACGTCGTGGAGTTGCTCAAGCGCCACCACTACAGCAAGCCGCCGCTCGATGACGCACGCTCGGTAATCATCTACGACAGCTACCTCAAGCTGCTGGATCCGTCGCGCAGCTACTTCATGGCCAGCGACATTGCCGAATTCGACAAGTGGAAGACGCAGTTCGACGATTTCCTCAAGAGCGGCGACCTGAACGCCGGGTTCACCATCTACAAGCGCTACCTGGACCGCGTCAAGGCGCGTCTGGACTTCGCTATTGCCGAGCTGAACAAAGGCGTCGACAAGATCGACTTCACCACCAAGGAAACCTTGCTGATCGACCGCAAGGACGCCCCTTGGCTCAAATCCACCGCAGAACTCGACGACCTGTGGCGCAAACGCGTCAAGGACGAAGTCCTGCGTCAGAAGATCGCCGGCAAGGATTCCAAGCAGATCCAGGAAACCCTGACCAAGCGCTACAAGAACCAGTTGGCGCGCCTGGACCAGACCCGCGCGGAAGACATCTTCCAGGCGTACATCAACACCTTCGCCATGTCCTACGACCCGCACACCAACTATCTGTCGCCGGATAACGCGGAGAACTTCGACATCAACATGAGCCTGTCCCTCGAGGGCATCGGTGCCGTGTTGCAAAGCGATAACGACCAGGTGAAAGTCGTGCGCCTGGTGCCGGCAGGTCCCGCGGACAAGACCAAGCAGGTTGCACCGGCCGACAAGATCATCGGCGTTGCCCAGGGCAACAAGGAAATGGTCGACGTCGTGGGCTGGCGCCTGGACGAAGTGGTCAAGCTGATCCGTGGTCCGAAGGGCACCGTGGTGCGCCTGGAAGTTATCCCGGCCAGCAATGCGCCGAACGACCAGACCACCAAGATCGTGCCGATCACCCGTGAAGCGGTGAAACTCGAAGATCAGGCCGTGAAGAAGTCGGTCTTGAATCTGAAGCAGGACGGCAAGGACTACAAGCTCGGTGTCATCGAGATCCCGGCGTTCTATCTGGACTTCAAGGCCTTCCGTGCCGGCGATCCGGATTACAAGAGCACCACCCGCGACGTCAAGAAACTGCTGACCGAATTGCAGAAAGAGAAAGTCGACGGCGTGGTCATCGACCTGCGCAACAACGGCGGCGGTTCCTTGCAAGAGGCCACCGAGCTGACCAGCCTGTTCATCGACAAAGGCCCGACCGTGCTCGTGCGTAACGCCGATGGCCGGGTCGATGTCCTGGAGGATGAAAATCCGGGCGCGTTCTACAAAGGCCCGATGGCGTTGCTCGTCAACCGCCTGTCCGCCTCGGCTTCGGAGATTTTTGCCGGCGCCATGCAGGACTACCACCGCGCGCTGATCATCGGCGGCCAGACCTTCGGCAAAGGCACCGTGCAGACCATTCAGCCGCTCAACCATGGCGAGCTGAAACTGACCCTGGCCAAGTTCTACCGGGTTTCCGGGCAGAGCACCCAGCATCAGGGCGTCTTGCCGGACATCGATTACCCGTCGATCATCGACACCAAGGAAATCGGTGAAAGCGCCCTGCCGGAAGCCATGCCATGGGACACCATCAAGGCGGCGATCAAGCCTGCGCTCGACCCGTTCAAGCCGTACATTTCGCAGCTCCAGTCCGAGCATGACGTGCGTACGGCCAAAGATGCGGAGTTCGTGTTCATCCGTGACAAGCTGGCCCTGGCGCAGAAACTGATGGCCGAGAAAACCGTCAGCCTCAATGAAGTCGAGCGTCGTGCCCAGCACGCCGACATCGAAGCCAAACAGCTGGCCATGGAAAACATCCGTCGCAAGGCCAAGGGCGAAGAGCCGCTCAAAGAGCTGAAGAAAGAAGACGAGGACGCCATCGCGGCCGAGGATGACAAGACCAAACCGGAAGACGACGCCTACCTCAGCGAAACAGGGCGGATTCTGCTGGACTACCTGAAACTCAACACGGCAGTGGCCAAGCACTGAGTTTGTACAAACAACTGATGGCAATTTAATGCTGACGCCCCGGTAGCGTCATCAAACAGTCATCATTCTGTCGTGAAATAAAGGACCGGGCGTGCTCTTTTTACCAAGGGCACGCCCGGTCCTTTTTTTATTGCCAGAGATCGCCATGACCACAACCGAACAGCTGAGTGCCTTGAGCTCGATCCTGAGTCAAAGCGGTTTACACAGTCTGTTCCAACCGATCATCAGCCTCTCTGAACGACGCATCCTCGGTTACGAAGCCCTCAGTCGTGGCCCCTCCAACAGCCCTCTGCACTCCCCTGTCGCCCTGTTCGCCGTCGCCCGCCAGGCCGGACGCCTGAGCGAGCTGGAAATTGCCTGCCGCAAAAGCGCTTGCCGACGCTTCAATGAGCAACAACTGCCTGGCCTGTTGTTCCTTAACGTGTCCCCGGAGTCCCTGCTCGAAGCGGCCCATCAACCGGGGCGCACCCTGCAATTGCTGCAGGATTTCGGCATTGCGCCAAGCCGGGTGGTCATCGAGCTCACGGAACAGACGCCGACGGATGATTTCCAGCTGCTGCAAACCGCCCTGCATCACTATCGGGCGATGGGGTTTTCGATTGCGCTGGATGATCTGGGGGCGGGCTATTCGAGTTTGCGCTTGTGGTCCGAGCTACGGCCGGATTACGTGAAAATCGACCGGCATTTCATTGATGGCATCCATCAGGATGCGCTCAAGCGCGAGTTCGTCGGCTCGATCCTGCAAATCGCCAAGGCCTCGCGGGCGCAAGTCATCGCCGAAGGTATCGAGCTCCCCGAAGAACTCACGGTGCTGACCGAAATGGGCGTGGACCTGGTGCAGGGCTATCTGCTCTGCCGCCCCCAGGAACACCCGCCACGGGATGCCCGGGCATTGATGCCCCGACAGGACAGCACCGCCGTTGCACTGAGCGAAGACGGCAGCGACCTCAGCGCCCTGCTCAACGAGCTGCCCGCGGTAAACCGCGACACGCCGACCGCCACGGTGCTCGAAGCCTTTCGCCGCCAGGCCAACCTGAACTCGCTGGCAGTCCTGGATGAACAGGGTCAACCCTGCGGCATTGTCCATCGTCATTCGCTCTCCGACGCCCTGCTCAAGCCCTTTGCCACTGACCTGTTCGCCCGCAAGCCCATCAGCCGCCTGATGAACGATGACTTCCTCGCCGTCGAGCTGAGCCAGTCACTGCAACAAGTCAGCCGCCTGATCACCAGCCGTGCCCGCCAGCGCATCGAAGAAGATTTCATCATTACCCTCAACGGCGGTTACCTGGGGTTGGGCCGGGTGATCGACGTGCTCAAGCTGATCACGGAACTGAAGATCCAGCAGGCCCGCTACGCCAACCCGTTGACCTTGCTTCCGGGCAACGTGCCGATTCAGCAATGCCTGACGCGACTGCTGCAACAGCGAAGGGAATCGGTGATCTGCTACGTGGACATTGATAGCTTCAAACCTTTCAACGACATCTACGGTTATGGTCGTGGCGACGAAGTCCTGCTGTGCCTGGCGCAATGCCTGAACGATCGCGTCGACCCGTCCCGCGACTTTGTCGGCCATATCGGCGGCGATGATTTCCTGCTGGTGCTAGGCCCGGAAGACTGGCGCAAACGTTTGAACCAGTTGCTCGACGACTTCCAGAGCCAGTGCCGGCGCTTCTACCGCAGCGAGCACCTGGAAGCCGGCTGCTTCATCGCACCCAATCGCCAGGGGCAGCGCCAGGAGTTTGCGTTGTTGTCGCTGTCGATCGGCGTAGTGCATTTGCATCCACAGGCCTGTGGACAACTCGATGCGAGCCAGTTGGCCGAGATGGCATCACAGGCCAAGCACCATGCGAAGAATGTGCAGGGCTATAGCGTGCATGTGATTGATAGCCGGGTGGTTTCGACTGTTGAAGAGCTGCTCGTTTCCGGGCATCGATAAGGGCGCTTTCCGGCTTCACTCCGATCAACGAGGCGCCGAGGAAGACTTCAGCTCTTCGAGCTTGATCGGCGCCAATGGATGCCCGGCCTTCGCCGCCATCTCCCAGAATCGCGCCGCTTCGACCGGATCCGGAGCCTTGATCGCCGTCCCGGCCAGTGTGATCACGCCCACCTGATACGCCGCCTTGCCATCGCCCGCCAACGCCGCCAGGCGCAACAAACGCACGCCCTCCTCACGAGCACCGAGGCCGACGCCGCGAAACGCCAGGATGTGCCCATAGAAGCT
Organism: Pseudomonas sp. GW823-FHT06E10; assembly: GCF_058794995.1. Lineage (NCBI taxonomy): Bacteria > Pseudomonadati > Pseudomonadota > Gammaproteobacteria > Pseudomonadales > Pseudomonadaceae > Pseudomonas > Pseudomonas sp. GW823-FHT06E10. The sequence continues at coordinate 184,831 of NZ_JBXAHJ010000015.1, forward strand.
CTGGGCGCCGACATCGCCCAGGTTGGCCATGCGTGCGAACTGGCCTTCGAGCCAGCGCCAGCCACGTGGCTGACGGACAAACCATGACCAATGAAACAATCGGTGCGCGAGCCAGTAACCAGCCCGCGCCTTGAGTTGTAAAAACACTCAGGCCTCGGCCGATTCCGGGTATTCGTACTCGAACACCCGCACCACTTCCGAAGCATGCCAGGACGCGGCGGCAACGCCGTCAGACGGCCCGGAAAAACGCCCGAGACGCTCGACACACTCAAAGAATCCAGTGCGCGGCAAGCGGCTGGCGCCCTGACTGATCACCAGTGAACTGCGCAATGGCTGCTCCGCCCTGGCGTCCAAAGCCGCCAGATGCTCAAGGGCCGCCGTCAGGGTCTGCATGGCCGGGGTCGGCAGCTGCAAACGCTCCAGCAATGCCCGGTACGTCAACAGATGGCGCTGGCGACGCGCCTGATCCAGTTCGCCGAGCAATCCGTCCCAATGTTGACGACTGATGCGTACGCTCACGATTCATCCCTCCACCCTGGCACCGTCAATTCCCAGGCCAGGCTACGGCGAATCGCAGCGTCGGGCAGACGCTCGCCACTTTCGATCATGGCCAGGTAAGACGGGCTGATGCCTACCGTGCGGGCCAACGCCTCGATGGCGATGCCCTTCCCCTCGCGCAAACTGCGTAGTTGATCCAGACCCGGAAGTATCGCGTCTGGTGTCGCCGCCTGAGGCTTCGTGGCTTGAGGCGACGCTTGCTCTTTGATGCCCGCTGCTTTCAATAACGCCTGATACTGAGCCCATGGCAGAACCGCATATTCGGGCTCGCCTTCGCGTGTAATTATCTGAATATCCATCACTACCCCGTAGGACAACAACACTTAGCGAGTCGGCACTTTTCCCTAGAAGTGTAATCCTAACAGCGGCCAAGGTCGCGGGGGGCATCAATCTATGAACTCATCAAAATCGAATCAGTGTTTTTTCGGGCCTTGAAGTTGAAGTTGCTCGGGGGTATCAGGCAGACGCTCAACCACCGCGAGCTTCTCCGGCACCTGCCGTTTGCGCCAGGCACGGAAGGCATTGAGCTCGTCGTCGAGCACTTTCATCAGCCATGCCAGTACCGCGATGTCATCGAGCATGCCAAATACTGGAATGAAATCCAGGATCGCATCCACCGGACTGAGGAAATACATCAGGCCCGCGACAACCGAAACCAGCGCCTTGGGGCTGATGGCGCGATACTCACCACGCCAGTAGGCCAGGCAGAGTGCCTGCAACAGCTTCAAGTCGTCCTTGATCTTGCCCAATCGATTACCCTGGCTTGCGCCTTTACTGGCGACCGCGAACAACAGGGTTGGCAATCGACCGCGTGCCAGCAGACGTCCGGCCAGTGGCAGGAAACGAGCGAAACTCCAGGGCGTTTTCATCATTCCTCCCGTTGAAATGTTATCCACACAAATTGTGGATAACCTTGTGAACAGAGCTGCTTTTCATCGCTGTAAGCCCCGTTTTACAAGGCCCGCGTTCAGATCGGGCGTTTTTTACTCATCAAAAAAAACCCATAATTTCATTGACTTGGCGGCCTTGTGCGTCTACCGCCAACACTATTATGCCTAAGACTCCAGCCTAGAGCGTCTGTTCGTTTTGTTTACCCGTACCGAACGCCAGATGCAACAACGCCCCGCATGAGCGAGGCGTTGTTATCGAAGCAGGCGCTGGTTACTTGGCAGCGGCGTCTTCTTTTCCCGGATCCTTGATGGCCAGCAGTTCCAGGTCGAATACCAGCACCGAGTTGGCTGGAATCGCCGGGCTTGGGCTTTGAGCACCGTAAGCCAGGTCAGCAGGGATGTACAGCTTGTACTTCTCGCCAACGTGCATCAGTTGCAGGCCTTCGACCCAACCCGGGATCACACCGCTGACCGGCAGATCAATCGGGCTGCCGCGCTCGACGGAGCTGTCGAATACGGTGCCATTGGTCAGCTTGCCGGTGTAGTGAACGGTCACTACGTCAGTCGGCTTTGGCTGAGGACCATCGGCTTTCTGCACGACTTCGTACTGCAAGCCCGAAGCGGTGGTGGTCACGCCAGCTTTCTTGGCGTTGTCTTCGAGGAATTTCTTGCCGGCAGCCGCCGACTCTTCGCTCATCTTGGCCATGCGCTCTTCGGCACGCTTTTGCAGTGCGGCGAACGCCTCGACCAGTTCTTCGTCTTTGAGCTTCTGCTCTTTCTTGCCGACGGCGTCTTCGATGCCCTGGGCTACAGCCTTGGAATCCAGGTCATCCATGCCTTCCTGAGCCAGGCTCTTGCCCATGTTCAGGCCAATGCCGTAGGAAGCTTTTTGCGCCGGAGTTTTCAGCTCTACGCTGGTCTGCGAATCACAACCCGCGAGTACCAGGCCAACCAGGGCTACCGCCGCCGCCAACCGATGCTGTTTCATGCTATTTCCTTGTTCATGCGCCTAAAGGGCAATCGAGTAAAGCCGCGAGCTTATCAGGCCGCCACGACCAATGGCTACCGGCATGAGAGCCGGAAACAATTGATAAGTTCAGGTGTTTAAACGCATTTCACAATTCCTGTCGATGAAGCTTCTTTCATCTTGTTCCGACGCAGGCTGATTCCTGAACCTACAATATCTGGCGTAATGGCCTCTTGCCCCACCCTGAGTGCTCGGGCATAACGGCAGGATAATTCGACAAGGAAGTTTATTTTGCGCCTCTTCTTTCGTTTGCTGATTCTCATCGCACTACTGCTCGGGCTGGTCATCGCCGTGGTTCTTTATTACGTCGCCAACCCGAAATTGCCGGCCTGGTCGCCCGCACAACAGGTGCATTACCTGGAGCAATGGAGCGCCGCCGATCGAGATACTTATTACTTCACGCCCCAGGGCACTCAGGTCAAAGGCTTGCGCTATGACTGGTTCACTGCCCTCGAACTGCCCTTCTCACAACAACGCTTCGCCACCCCCGAATACCTCGCCCGCTTCGGTTTCCTGGTGGACCCCGGCCAGGCACCAACACCGAACAACCCCGGCAACCTCCCGGCAGGCTTTACCCGGCACCAGAACGCGGGTAGCCCGGATGTGTTTCTGGATATCACCTGCGCGGCCTGCCACACCGGTGAACTGCGTTTCAAGGGTCAAGCCCTGCGTATCGACGGCGGCTCGGCGCAACATGTGCTGCCGTCCAGTGTTCCTACGCTCAAAGGCGGCAGTTTCGGACAGGCGCTGGTGGCCAGCCTCGCCTCCACTTACTACAACCCGTGGAAATTCGAGCGCTTCGCACGCAACGTGCTTGGCCAGGACTACGAGACGCGCCACCAACAGTTGCGCAAAGATTTCAAATCTTCACTGGATACATTCCTCAAAGTGGCCTGGAACGACACCCATCGCGGGCTCTATCCGACCGAGGAAGGCCCGGGGCGCACAGACGCCTTCGGGCGCATCGCCAACGCCAGCTTCGGTGATGCGATTTCCCCCGACAACTACCGCGTGGCCAATGCCCCGGTCGATTATCCACAGCTGTGGGACATGTGGACGTTCGAATGGGTGCAGTGGAATGGTTCGGCGAAACAACCCATGGCCCGCAACATCGGCGAGGCGTTGGGCGTCGGCGCCACGCTGAACTTCTTCGACAAGAACGGCCAGCCGCTGATGGGCGATGCCCGCTATCCGTCCAGTGTCCGCGTGCGCGATCTGCACCTGATCGAAGAAACCCTGCAACGACTCTCGCCTCCGGCCTGGCCGGAAGACCTGTTGGGCGCGGTCGACAAGCCTCTGGCAGCCCAGGGGCGCGCCTTGTTCGCCGAAAACTGCGCGGGTTGCCATGTACCGCGCACCACCCAGGGCGAGGGACGATACGTCCAGCACCTGAAAATGCTCCCGGTGGATTACATCGGCACAGACCCCGGCGCGGCCAACAACATCGCCGACCACCGCTTCGACCTGACAGCGCTGCAATGGAAGCAGGCCGAACTGGAAAAACTCGATGTCGAGCCAAAACCCGACGAGCCTCTGGACCTGAGCAAGATGTCCGTGGCCAAGGGACTGGCCTATGTCACCGCCTATGTCCAGGGCCGCGCGTATCAAGACGCCAATGTCACCCCTGCCGAGCGCCCTGAAATGGACGGTTTCGGTCTGCCAATCGGAGTGCGCGAATTGCGTTCGTACAAGGCCAGGCCATTGGCGGGTGTATGGGCGACACCGCCGTTTCTGCACAACGGTTCGGTACCGAGTATTTATCAGCTGCTGTCGCCTCAAGATGAGCGTGCGACCACGTTCTATAAAGGCACTTTCGAATACGACCCGGGACACCTGGGTTACCGCACCGAAGCCTTTGCCAATGGCTTCCTGTTCGACACGCGTATCACCGGCAACCACAACAGTGGCCATGAATTCCGTGCCGGCAAACTCGGCAATGGCGTGATCGGCCGCGGGTTGCAACCGCAAGAACGCTGGGCATTGCTGGAGTATCTGAAAGTGCTGGGCGGCCCGCTGGAGGCGCAATTGCCATGACCACTGCCTCAGTCAGGAGAACGTTCCCATGCTGATAACGCTCTGGCTGCGCCTGGGCGCCTTCCTCGCCAGGCTGTTGCTGTGGTCACTGATTCTCGGCGTGCTGGGCTGGGCCCTGGCCAGCGCCTGGTTTGCCTGGCAGCATCGCGGGCCGGTCTCGGCGCAGGAATTGATTGCGGACGACGAAGCGGCGATGACCCTGGACATCATCCAGACCGCCGTGCGCATCGTCGATCAGCACCGTGAAAGCACCCGCTACCTGCGCGACGCCCATGCCAAGGCCCATGGCTGTGTGAAGGCCGAGGTTCAGGTGCTGCCGGAACTGCCAGGCGAACTGCGCCAGGGTGTGTTCAGCGAGCCGGGCAAAACCTGGCAAGCGACAATGCGCCTGTCCAACGGCAATGCCTACCCGCAGTTCGACAGCATCCGCGACGCCCGGGGCATGGCGATCAAACTGTTCGATGTGCCGGGCAAGCAACTGTTGAGCGACCGGCAGGGCCGAGGCGAACAGGACTTTGTGATGTTCAACCACCCGAACTTCTTTGTCAGTAATGTCGCCGAATACCGTCAGAACGTCGCCGCCCAGGCCGACGGTAAAAAGATGATGGCCTTCTTCCCCGGCCGGGATCCACGCACCTGGCAGGTTCGCCACCTGTTCATTGCCCTGGCGACACTGGCCCCTGCCCCGTCGAGCCCGACCCAGACGACGTACTTTTCGGTTTCACCCTACAAATTCGGTGAAGCCAATGCGAAGTTCCGGGTCATGCCCGATCCCGATGGCTGCCCGGCCTACAGCCTGCCGGAACAGAATCGCAAGCTGCCGAACTTTCTGCGCAATGCGCTGAACCAACAGCTGTCGACCGACCGGGTGCCTGCGTGTTTCGCTTTGCAAATCCAGCGACAGGACGCCAACAAGTACATGCCGATTGAAGACACCAGCATTGAGTGGCGCGAGAGCGATGCGCCCTTCGAGACGGTGGCGCGAATCAAGGTTCCGGCGCAGGACTTCGATACACCGGCGCTGAACCTGCAATGCGACAACCAGTCGTTCAATCCCTGGTTCGGCGTCGAGGCGCACCGACCGATTGGCGGGATCAATCGCCTGCGCAAGGCCGTGTATGAAGCCGTCAGCGACTACCGGCACAGCCGTAACGCCGGACTGTAGGAGCGAGCTTGCTCACGAAAAACCCATGGGCGCCGCTGGCTATCTGAATCTACGCGTTATCGTTAACGACCATCGCGAGCCAGCTCGCTCCTACGGGGAGCGAGAAAAGCCAAATCCCGGACAGCAAAAAGCCCGCACAAGGCGGGCTTTCTGTGGTGACCTGGCGTTCAGTGTTCCAGGTTACCGAATATGGCGCAGCGGACGGGACTCGAACCCGCGACCCCCGGCGTGACAGGCCGGTATTCTAACCGACTGAACTACCG